>JAHCKJ010000190.1 GCA_026125835.1 Sphingopyxis sp. | reverse complement strand
CAAGCGGCGCATGTCGCAACCCCCGTCGCAGCTGTTTTCGCCCGCACGCCACCGCGCCCAACGTGACCGGATGGCGAATCTGCCGCCCCCGGCCAATTTTCTCGCGCCGATTATCGCCGAAGCGATTCTCGACCGGTTGGCGATGGTCACCCGGGATTTTGCCCGCATCCTGTTGATCGGCGCGCACGACCCGACGCTGCTTGCGCATCTCGGCGGGGGCGGCGGCAAATTGACCGTCGTAGAAGCCGGGCCACGCCTGGCGGCAAGAACCGGCGCGATCATGGCCGAAGCCGACGCGATCGACCTGCCCCTCGCCAGTTTCGACCTGATCGTCTGGCCGGGCGGGCTCGACAGCGTCAACGATGTTCCCGGCGCCCTCGTCCGCCTGCGCGCCCTGCTCGCGCCCGACGGGCTGCTGCTCGGGGCATTTGTCGGCGACGGCAGTCTGCCGCGCCTGCGCCGTGCCATCATGGCCGATGGCGTGCGCCCGATCGCGCGGATGCACCCGCAGATCGATCTGGCCGCGACCGGCAATCTGCTCCAGCGCGTCGGCTTTGCGTTGCCGGTTGTCGATGTCGAGGCGCTGTCGGTGCGCTATGCGCACTGGTTGGCGCTTGTCCGCGACCTCAGGGCCGCCGGGCTGGCGAGCCGCCTGGCATCGATCCCCCCGCCGCTGACCCGCGCGGAGGCAAGTCGCATCGCCGCGGCCTTTGCGGCACAGGCCGACCCCGACGGCCGGGTGACGGAGATTTTTCGGCTGGTCCATTTCAGCGGCTGGGCGCCGCACCCCGACCAACCGCAACCGGCACGGCGCGGCAGTGGCAAGGCGTCGCTCGCCGCCGCCTTGCGACCAAAGACCTAGATCAGCGCCTCGAGCAAACCGATCAGCGGCTTGTCGGCAGGCGGCATCGCCAGCCCGTACAGCTCGACCGGACGCACCCAGCGCAGCGCGCTGGCGTGGTGCGCTACCGGCGTCCCGCGCCATTTGCGGCAGACGTAGAGCAGCAACAGCAGGTGGCGGTCGCCCAGCATGTCGCTGGCAAAACATGCCGGAGCAAGGCAGGCGTGATCGACGTCAATGCCCAGTTCCTCGGCCAGTTCGCGGATCAAGGCGTGTTCGGGTGTTTCCCCGGGCTCGACCTTGCCGCCCGGAAACTCCCACAACCCCGCCATCGACAGCCCTTCGGGGCGCTGTTGCACCAGCAGTCTCCCGTCGCGGTCGACGAGTGCCGCCGCCACCACGACAAGGCCGGTTTTCTGCGGATTTCCTGTGTTCGGCACGGACAAATTGTTAACCTTCCTATGCGATCATCGGCACCCTCGGGAACTATATTTCAGTCAGGGGTGGAACAATGCACAATCTTTACAGGCTGATGCGGTCGACCAGGGCCGCCACAGCCGTCGAATACGGGCTGATCGTGGCCCTGATCTTTCTGGCGGCGGTCAGCGCCATCGGCAATGTCGCCAACAGCACCAGCGGTATGTGGAACAATGTATCCACCGCCGCGCAAACCAATATGTAAAGCAGGGGAAACTGTCCCCTTTCCGGACGATCGCCGGGCGTTTTGCGGTTGGATCATTAAGATTTTCAAAACCTATTCGTCCTAAACCAGCCAGTGTTGACCCAGACCAGACCGTCAACAGGGTAAGTGATATCAGGAGACCAGTCATGAAGTTCATCAAGAAATTCGCTCGCGACACCAAAGCCGCGACCGCCATCGAATATGGCCTGATCGCCGCTCTGATCGCCGTCGCCGGCATCACCGCAATGGGCGCCGTCGGCAACAGCGTCAGCGGCACGTTCAACAAGGTTGATACCGAACTGAAGAAGTAAGCGTCTGACGTTCGGGCCGCTTCGGCGGACCGACCGAAAAAGAGAAGGGCGGTGGCTTCGTCACCGCCCTTTTTTTTCATCGACTCGCGTACACCACGATCTTTACCTTCTGCCCCGGCGTCAATCGGCTCGTCGCCGTCAGGCGATTGAGCACCTGAAACCGCTCCGTCTGATAGTCGCTGTACGCCATGCGCTGCGCCAGGCTGGCCATCGTGTCGCTGCGGCCCACCGTCACAACATCGATCCGCCGCGGCCGGATCGCCGATGCCTCCGCCGCACTGAGCCGCCGGACGCTGTCGAACATCGGATTGAACACGCTGGTGCCGCCCGCCCTGGTCAAGGTGACGAAGTGAAAGGCGCTGCTCCGTGAAAATTCATAGGCAAACACCGTCACATCGACCTGCCCCGACTGGCTGGCGACGCGCGCCGTCGAATAAAAGGCGGGAAGCCCGTTCACCGTCGTGCGTTGCACCGCGCTGGGGCTGATCGCCGTATTGCCCGCCACCGCCTTGAACGCCGCCGCGATATAGGCGTTCATATCGCCGCTATAGGGGCCGGTCGTGAACTGTGCCTGCCCGCCATTGCCGCTGACCGTGACGGCGGTCGTTCCGTTCTGCATTCCGTATCCGCGTGGCACCTCGAACCGCAGCCGCAGGTCGGGGTGCAGGAACTGGTTGCCCTCGACCACGCCCTGCGCCGGATCGTCGCCGTAAAGGACATTGTCCACCGCTGCCAGAAAGCTGTCGGCATTGCGGGCACCGCCGGTCCCGCCGACGCGGCTGGCCAGCGTTTGGGCGTTGCGGACGCGCGACGCCGGATCGGGGTGGGTGCTGGCCCAGGCAGGCAGCGAGCGGGCATCGCCGCCCGCGAGCCGCGCGTCGAGGCTGGTCTGGTTCGCCAGACTGGCCAGCATCGTCGACAGCGCCAGCGGGTCGTAACCCGCGCTGCGCAGATATTGCACGCCCAGCTGGTCGGCCTCCAGCTCCTGCCCGCGCGAGAAACCCAGCGTCGCGAGCTGGGCCACCTGCATCGCATTGTTCTGGAGCAATCCGCCAAGACCGCCGAGCACGCCGCCGCTGTCACCGATCGCGCCGCCCAGCACCGCGCCCAGCACCCCCAATATCTGGTTGCGCGTCGCGGCCGACTGGCGTTTTTTGCTGTGCCGGGCCGCGACGTGGCCGACCTCGTGCCCCAGCACGCCCGCCAGTTCGGCCTCGTCGTTCATCAACGCCATCAACTGGCGGGTGACATAGACATAGCCGCCCGGAATCGCGAAGGCGTTGTTGACGGGCGAATTGAGCAGCGTGACGGTGAAGTCGCTCGGGCTGCGCGACAGCCCCGATTGCACCGCGATATTCTGACCGACGCGGTTGACGTAACTCGCCTGCGGCCCGCTATAGGCGCCCCCGAATTCGGCCATCAGCTGCGGATGCGCGTCGCTGCCCTGCTTGCGGTCGGCGGCCGAGATGCTGGTCGCGGTCTTGATCGCCTTGAGCTGCGCGTCGGCGACGCCGGTCACCGTCAGGCTGCCCAGCGCGGCGGTCGCGGCGAGCACCGTCGCGGCACCTTTTGTCGTCCATCGGGTCATCGGTCCAAATCTCCCATGCTGCGCATTCGTTCCGGCACATCGCCGTTCCCTATTCAAACAAGCCGTCGATGAACCGCCGCTGTCCGGCGCCGCAACGGCTGACCGGGCGAAAACGCAACAGCAAGGGATCGGGTTCCGCGTCCCGCCGGTCAGGCGCGGCCCATGGCGAGGAATTTTTCCTCGCGCGCCGCCAGCACCGCATCGCGCGGCAAACCGGCCAGGCTGTCGAGTTCCTCCGCGATCGCATCGCCAAGCGCGGCAATCGCGGCATCGGGCGCCCGGTGCGCGCCGCCGACAGGTTCGGGAACAATCCGGTCGATGATCTTCATGCCAAGCAGATCCTGCGCCGACATCTTCATCGCGGCGGCGGCATCGGCGGCCTTGTCCGACGTCCGCCACAGGATCGACGCGCAACCTTCGGGCGAAATCACCGAATAGACCGCATGTTCGAACATCAGCACGCGGTTGGCGGCGGCGATCGCGATCGCCCCGCCGGACCCGCCTTCGCCGACGACCGCGGCGACCATCGGCACCCCCAGCGCGAGACATTGTTCGGTCGATCGCGCGATCGCTTCGGCCTGGCCGCGCTCCTCGGCCTGGATGCCGGGGAAGGCGCCCGAGGTATCAACCAGGCTGACGACCGGCAGGCCGAACCGGTCGGCAAGCTGCATCAGGCGGATCGCCTTGCGATAACCCTCGGGCTTCGCCATGCCGAAATTATGCTTCATCCGTGACGGAATATCGTCACCCTTTTCATGGCCGATCACCATCACCCGGCGCCCACGAAAGCGCGCCAGACCGCCCAGAATCGCCTGGTCGTCGCCGAAATTGCGGTCGCCCGCCAGCGGCATCCAGTCGTCGAACAGGCCCGCGACATAATGTTTGAAATGCGGTCGGTCGGGATGGCGCGCGACCTGCGTCTTTTGCCAGGGCGTCAGTTTGGAATAGATGTCGCGGAGCAGTTTGGAGGATTTTTCCTCGAGCCGCGCGATGTCATTGTCGATGTTCAGCGACGGGTCGTCGCCCATTTCGCGCAGTTCGGCAATTTGTCGATCGAGCGCGGCGACCTGTT
>JAHCKJ010000019.1 GCA_026125835.1 Sphingopyxis sp. | reverse complement strand
GTTCGATCGTCTGCTGCACCGCCAACTGCTCGTTGGTGTTCGACGGCACATAGACCGACCAGAATTGCGCGCCGACCCGCCCCTTGCGCAGCCGCTGGATATCGGTGTGCATCACCGTTCCGTCGGGCTTGGGCCTGGTGGTGTCGCGAAAATCGAAATTGTTGATGACGTTGCCGACCTGCCCGCGCAATTCCCACGGCACGTCATTATGCCCGTCGAACACCGGCGCGCGCTGGAGCGCGGCTTCGGCAATCGCCTCGGGCGATTTCTGCGCGGCGGCGGGGGTGGTGACGAGGGCGAGGGCGGCGAGGCCGGCGAGCAGGGAAGGTTTGTGCATGGGGCGCGACCTTAAGTGCTTGGACGGAAGGCGCAACCCTGCAACGCAGCTGTGCGGCCGACAGGTCGCGCCATATTATTTCACACAAAGACACGAAGACACAAAGATTGCCGCATTTCTCCCTTCTTTGTGCCTTTGTGTCTTTGTGTGAGATATTCCAAGGCGCCTTCGGCGCGTCCGAACTTGACGTTTACGTCAACCGCGCGCAGCATCCTCCCCATGACAGCCTTTGACGAGTGGCGCGCGCGTTCGCCCTATTATGACGAAACCCACGAGGCGCTGGCGCAGAGCGTCCGCCGCTTTGTCAGCTGCGAGATCGCGCCGCATATCGACCGCTGGGAGGCGGAGGGCGAACTGCCGCGCGAGCTGCACAAGAAGGCCGCCGAGGCGGGCATTCTTGGGTTGCGCTACCCCGAACAATATGGCGGCCATTCGGAAGGCTTCGACAATTTCCACGGTCTTGTCCTGACCGAGGAACTCGCCGCGGTCGGCGCCGGCGGACTCGGCGCGTCGCTGATGACGCATGGCATCGGGCTGCCGCCGATCCTGGCGCTGGGATCGGAGGAGCTGAAACAACGCGTGGCGCCGCCGGTGCTCAGCGGCGACAAGATCATCGCGCTCGGGATCACCGAAGCGGGGGGCGGCAGCGACGTCGCCAACCTGAAAACCACCGCGGTCAGGGACGGCGATCACTATGTGGTCAATGGCGGCAAGATGTTCATCACCAGCGGGATGCGCGCCGACTGGCTGACCTGCGCCGTGCGCACCGGCGGCCCTGGCGCGGCGGGCATCTCGCTGTTGCTGATCGACATGGACAGCCCCGGGGTTGAGCGCACAAGGCTCGACAAGATGGGCTGGCGGTGCAGCGATACTGCGGCGATCCATTTCAGCGACGTTCGTGTCCCCACCGCCAACCTGATCGGCCCAGAAAATGGCGGCTTCATCGGCATCATGCGCAATTTCAACAGCGAGCGGCTGGGCATGGCGATGGGCTGCTGCGCCTATGCGCGCGTCGCGATGGCCGAAGCCGCCGAATGGGCGCAGCAACGCGAAACCTTTGGGCGTCCGCTCGTCGGCCACCAGTCGATCCGCATCAAGCTGGCCGACATGGAACGCCAGATCGAGGCGACGCAGGCGTGGGTCGACCTCTGCGCCTGGCAGGTCAAGCATGGCAAGGACCGCCCCGCCGACTTTGCGATGCTGAAGGTCCAGGCGACGCGGATGCTGGAGGCGGTGGCGCGCGAAGCGGCGCAGGTGCTGGGCGGCGCCAGCTACATCACCGGCAGCAAGGTCGAGCGCATCTACCGCGAGGTGCGCGTCAATGCGATCGGCGGCGGCAGCGAGGAGATCATGCTCGACCTGGCAGGGCGGCAGTTGTTCGGGGGGAAGCGTTAGGCCGCGAGCCGCCGCGCGTAGCGGTCGAGCCGGGCGAGCTGCGCCATCAGCGCGCCGAGCAGTACCAGCTCGACAAGCGCGGTCCCGACGATCAGCGCATGCGCCGAATCGCCGGTCGCCCCCTGAAACGCGCGCACCAAGCTGGCGCCGACCGATAGCGCCAGACTCCCGGCAGCAAAGTGCAGCCAGCGGCGTACCAGCGCGATCCGGCGACGCGACGCCATCCACCACGCCGCGCCGATGCACACCAGCGCCGCGATCAGCCCGCCGCGATCGAACCAGGTCAGCGGATCACCGCCACCAGGAAGGTCGAGGATGACCGTGCGCAGCCGCATCAGCAGCAACGTCGCGCCGCCAAGCAAGGCCGCGGCAACGCAGGAGCGCCGCAGCCGGTCGGGCAGCGCTGCCTCGGCATAGGCGCGGGCGATTTCGGCGGGGCGCCCGAAGCGCCGCACTGCGTCGGCTTCCCCCACCTGTTCGGCAGTGTCGCACAGATGCGATTCGATCTCGTCGCGCACCCGCCGCGACAGGCGGGGATCGAACGCCAGCACATCGTCGAGCTCGTCGAGATAGGAGGCGATCGGCCCGCTCATGTGCGCGCACCCAGCACCAGATCGATGCCGCTGGCGAAACTCCGCCAGCCCGCGCGCCGCTCGACCAGCGAGCGGCGGCCGCTGTCGGTCAGCGCATAGACGCGGCGCTTGCGACCGCCGTCGGGCTGGACCCAGCGACTGGCGAGCAACCCCGCGAGTTCGAGCCGGTGCAGCGCGGGATAGATCGTTCCTTCGGGCAGGTCGAAGTGTCCGCCGCTGCGCGCGCGGATCGCTTCGATGATCGCATAGCCGTGCAACGCCTCGTCGCCGATCGTGGCGAGCAGCACGGCATCGAGATGGCCTTTGAGCATTTCCGCAGACATGCCCGCCGATTTAGCTTTGCAACGCTAGGTATGCAAGTTATACCTAGCGACACTAGGCGTTGAACGGAGGATGCGATGACGGCGATAACGACGGGGGCGACAGCGCCGACCAAGGGCTGGACCGAAGGCTGGGGACTGTTCTGGACGTTGACAGCGGCGCTGGCCGCTATGTCGCTGGGATTCCTGTTTGCCATCGGCTGGGACACCGACGGCTATCGCATGGTGATCCGCGCCACCGCGCGCACCTCGCTCGTCCTGTTCCTCGCCGCCTTTGCCGCGTCGGCGGCGTTCAAACTGTGGCCCGGTCCCTTCACGCGCTGGCTGCGCCGCAACCGGCGCCAGCTCGGCCTTGGCTTTGCGATGTCGCACTTTATCCATGCGCTCGCGATCATCGCGCTGTGGAAAACCGATCCCAGCACCTTCTGGGTGCTGACCAACCCCAAATCGATCGCCACCGCCGGCACCGCCTATCTGTTCATCGCCCTCCTCGCCGCGACCTCGTTCGACCGCATGGTCAAGGCGCTCGGCCCCAAGGCATGGGGCCGACTGCACTGGTGGGGCGTGTGGATCGTCGCGCTCAGCTTCATCTTCACCAACGGCAAACGCATCCCGGTGAGTATGTGGTACGCGCTGCCGGTAGTGCTGGTCGTCGCGGTGATCGTGCTGCGGGTGGTCGCGGGGCGGAAACAGCGGAGGGGGGCGGCGCTGGCGTAGGCGCGGCGCTCTCCCCCTCGACTTCGCGGTGGTTCGGCGACAAGGTGCTGCCGAACCACCGCGAACGAGAGGCCGCGCATGACGCTCACCACCACCCGTAGCTGGCCAGCTGAGGCCGAAACGCTGCTCGACGACCTGGTCGATCTCCGCCGCGCGATTCACCGCGAGCCCGAGCTGGGATTGCAGAACCCCAAGACGCTGGCGAAGATCAAACAGGCGCTCGCCGGGCTGCCGCTGGAGTTTCGTGAGGGGCCGTCGACGACGGGGTTGGTCGCGATCCTGCGCGGGCCTGCAAACGGGCGCACCGTCCTGCTGCGCGGCGACATGGATGCATTGCCGCTGGTCGAGGATACCGGGCTCGACTTCACCTCTGAAACCACCGGCGCGATGCATGCGTGCGGGCATGATACGCATGTCGCGATGCTCGTCGGAGCGGCGAAGCTGCTCTGCGCGGCGCGCGATCGCCTGCCCGGCACCGTGATGTTCATGTTCCAGCCGGGCGAAGAAGGGCATCATGGCGCGCGCTTCATGCTAGACGACGGGATCATCGATCCGCTGCCCGATGCGGCGTTCGCGCTGCACATCATGCCCAATGCGCCACACGGGATTTTTGCGTCGCGCGCCGGGCCGCTGCTCGCCTCGTCCGACGTGCTGTCGATCACCGTCAAGGGCGCGGGGGGTCATGCGTCGATGCCGCACGATGCGGTCGATCCGATCCCGGTCGCCTGTTCGATTGTCACCGCGATCCAGACGATGGTGACGCGCCGCGTGTCGGTGTTCGATCCCGCCGTCGTGACCATCGCCAAGATCAGCGCCGGGACGACGAACAATATCATCCCCGAAACCGCCGAGATGCTCGGCACGATCCGCACCCTGTCGCCCGAGCGCCGCGCGATGGTGGCGCGCGAGCTGAAACGCCTCGCCCCCGCAATCGCCGAGGCGCATGGCTGCACTGCCGAGGTGCAGATCGACGAGGGTTTCCCCGTCACCATCTGCGACAGCCGCGCGGTGGCGTTCGGCCAGTCGGTCGTCGAAGCGACCTTCGGCGAGGCGGCGTGGCTGACGATGGACCATCCGGTGATGGGCGCCGAGGATTTCTCCTACGTCCTCGAAAAAGTCCCCGGCGCGATGTTCTGGCTCGGCGCAAGCGCCGAAGGCAGCGACTGGCGCGCCTGCTGCGGGTTGCACTCGAACCGCATGGTGCTCGACGAAAAGGTGATGGCGCGCGGCGCGGCGCTGCATGCGGCGCTGGCCGAGCGGTTTTTGAACGAAGGGTTCAACACATGATCAATATCATCGGTGCAATCATCTCGGGCCTGATCATCGGCGCGCTGGCGCGTTTCTTTTATCCGGGCGCGGTGCAGATGGGGTGGATCGCGACGATCCTGCTCGGCATCGGCGGCTCGCTGCTGGCGGGCCTCGCAACGTCGCGCGGCCGCGGCGATTTCCACCGCGCGGGATGCCTCGCGTCGGTGATCGGGGCGATCGTGTTGATCTTGGTCGGGCGGTTGCTGGGGGTTGGTGGTTAGGGCACCAGCACCGTGTCCACCGCCTCCGCCAACATCGCCGGATAATCGAGCGTGTAGTGCAGCCCGCGGCTTTCCTTGCGGTGGAGGGCGCTCTTCACGATCAGGTCGGCGCATTGGAGGAGGTTGCGGAGCTCGATCAGGTCGGTGGTGACGCGGAAGTGGCCGTAATAATCCTCGACCTCGCCGGTCAGCAGGCGGATGCGGTGCTGCGCGCGCTCCAGCCTTTTGGTCGTGCGCACGATGCCGACATAATTCCACATGAAACGGCGGATTTCGGTCCAGTTCTGCTTGATGATCACCTCTTCATCCGAATCGGTGACGCGGCTTTCGTCCCACGGGCGGATCGGCGGCGGCGGTTCGAGCTGGTCCCAGCGCGCGATGATGTCCTTGGCCGCCGCCTCGCCGAACACGAAACATTCGAGCAGGCTGTTTGACGCGAGGCGGTTGGCACCGTGCAGCCCGCTTTCGGTGCATTCGCCCGCGGCATAAAGCCCCGGCAGGTCGGTGCGTCCGGCAAGGTCGATCAGGATGCCGCCGCAGGTATAATGCTGCGCGGGCACCACCGGGATCGGCTGCCTGGTCATGTCGATGCCCAGCGTCAACAGCTTGTCGTAGATGTTCGGGAAATGCCCGGCGACGAAATCGGGATCGAGATGGCTTATGTCCAAGTGGACATAATCGAGCCCGAAGCGCTTGATCTGGTCGTCATTCGCGCGCGCGACGACGTCGCGCGGCGCAAGTTCGGCGCGCGCGTCATAATCGGGCATGTAGCGGTGGCCGGTGACGGGATGCTTGAGGATCCCGCCTTCGCCGCGCACCGCCTCGGTGATCAGGAAATTCTTGACGTCGAGATTGTAGAGGCAGGTCGGGTGGAACTGCATCATCTCCATGTTCGACACGCGACAGCCGGCGCGCCACGCCATCGCGATGCCGTCGCCCGTCGCACCGCGGGGAGCGGTAGAGAATTGATAGACGCGCCCCGCGCCGCCGCTGGCGAGGATCGTCGCGCGGCCGATGTGCGCGTGGACCTTGCCGCTCTTTTCATCGAGCGCATAGACGCCCCAGACGCGGCCCGATCCCGAATAGCGTAGCTCATGCCTTCCGCTGATCAGGTCGATGCACGCCTGCCCGGGCAGTAGGGTGATGTTCGGATGCGCCGCGGCGGTCTTGAGCAGCGCTGCCTGCACCGCCCAGCCGGTGGCGTCGTCGACATGGACGATGCGGCGATGCGAATGGCCGCCCTCGCGGGTGAGATGGAGTGCATCGCTGTCCTTGTTGAAGGGCACGCCCATTTCGACGAGCCGCTCGATCGAGGCGGGTGCGTTTTCGACGACGAACTCGACCGTCTCGCGCCGGTTGAGCCCCGCGCCCGCGACCATCGTATCGTCGATATGGTTCTCGAAGGTGTCGCCCGCGTCGAGCACCGCGGCGATCCCGCCCTGCGCCCACGCGGTCGACCCGCCGGTAAGCTCGCCCTTTGCGAGCACAAGCACGCGGCAATGATCGGCCAGCGCGATCGCGGCGGTGAGTCCCGCGGCGCCGGAGCCGACGATGATGACGTCGTATTCGCTGTGCGACGAGGCCATATATGTCCCTCTCAACCGTTCGTCCTGAGCTTGTCGAAGGACCGCATTTCAGTGGCGCTAAAGGAAGGACGGGGCTTCGACAAGCTCAGCCCGAACGGATTAGGAATGACGTGCCAATCCTCCCGCCTGCGGGAGGGGAGAAGCGGCATCGCCCTCACCCGTTCGCCGCGCGCGTCAAGTTCAGGAACACATCCTCGAGGTCGGCCTCGCGGGTCGACACGTCGACGATGCCATGGCCCATCGCGTTCACTGCCGCGAGCACCTCGCCCGCGTTCATCCGGTCCTTGTTGTAACTGATCGCCAGGCCGCGCTCGCCCTCGCGCTCGATCTTTTCGAACGCCGGATGCGTGGGCAGCGTGGTCACGTCGGCATCCAGCGTTACCACGACGATTTTTTCGCGCGCCATATCGACCAGCTCGCGGGTCGGCTTGTTGGCGATCAGCCTGCCATGGTTGATGATCGCGATCCGGTCGCACAGCTCCTCGGCCTCCTCCAGATAGTGCGTCGTTAGCACCACGGTGACGCCACGGTCGTTCAAGGACTGCACATATTCCCAGAGCTGCTGGCGCAGTTCGATATCGACCCCCGCGGTCGGTTCGTCGAGCACGATGATCGGCGGCGAATGGACCATCGCCTTGGCGACGAGCAGGCGGCGTTTCATGCCCCCCGACAGCGTGCGCGCATAGGCGTCGCGCTTGTCCGACAGATGCACCGCGGCGAGCAGGTCGTCCGAAATCCGCTTGCCCTTGGGCACGCCGTAAAGCCCCGCCTGATTCTCGAGCGTCTCGAAGGGGGTGAAAAAGGGGTCGAAAACGATTTCCTGCGGCACGATGCCGATCGAATATTTGGCGTTGCGCGGGTCGGCGTCGATGTCGAAGTCCCAGATGCTCGCCGATCCGGCGGTCTTGTTGACCAGCCCCGCCAAAATGTTGATCAGCGTCGACTTGCCCGCGCCGTTCGGCCCGAGCAGGCCGAAAATCGTCCCGCGCGGCACGTCGAAGCTGACGTTATCGAGCGCTTGCTTGCCGCCGGCATAGGTTTTGGAGACGGCGTCGATGCGGATGGCAGCTTCGGTCATGGGCGCTTCCATAACCGCGCGCCCGCGCATCGCAAAGGACTGATCGCAGCATCATTCGATTGCCCGGCGCGGCGTTAACCCAATGTTGGAAAGTCGCGGTTAGAGGGGGGGGTGTGAGGACCAGACACACCCATAAGCCGCAGTTTGCGCTGCGCTGCATCGCCGCCTGTGCGCTGATGACCGCTCCGGCCATCGCGACCCCGGTTCAGGCGCAGCAGACCGCGCAGAGCCAGAGCGAAGCCATCGTGCTGCGCCCGCTTTCCTTCTTCAAGGTCAACGACCTCGATTTCGGCGACATCATTCCGTCGAACGTCGCGGGGACGGTGACGATCGCCCCCGACGGGTCGCGCAGCCGGACCGGCGGCGTGACGCTGGCGGGCAGCAATGGCGCCCCGGCGCGTTTTGCCGGGCTTGGCAGCTTCAACCGCCAGGTGAACATCTCGCTCGGGTCTAACACGATCTTTATCACCGGCCCCGGCACCCAGATGCGCGTGCGCACGTTCGAGATCGGCAGCACCCCGACCGCGATCCTGTCGACGACGCCGACGCGCTTTCGCATCACCACCCCGCTCGGCAATTATAACTTCCCGGTCGGGGCGACGCTGGAGGTTGGCGCCAACCAGGCGCCCGGCGTTTACAATGGCACCTTTACGATCACGCTCAACTATCTTTGACTTTTGTCCTGTGGGGGGACGACGGCACCGGACGACCACAGGGTTCAACGACCCTGCCGGTGCCGTCATGACCCCGGCCATCCTATGCTGCGCAGACCCGATTGCTCCCACCCCGCGCGCTTGCTATGGGCGCGGTCGATGACCCAGTCCGCGCCCGAAACCATCCGCACCCCGAAAACCCGTATCGCGTGCGACGGCACCGGCGACGGGCTTGCCAACGCCGCGCTCGGCCACCCGCGCGTGTGGCTGGAGATCGATCCCGACCAGGGTTTCGTCGACTGCGGTTATTGCGACCGGCGCTTTATCCTGATCGGCGGGATCGCCGACAAAAGTTAGGCGTCGGCGGGATCGCCGATCACGCCTGACCGTTGGATCAGGTGTAAACAACCCCTTTACCACGCCCGTGCATCAACGGCTCATGTCCCGCTGGCATAAATGTGCCCGACAGGAGCAGAATCTGTGGGGATTCGAGGGACCAGAAACTGTCGGGGCGCCGCGCGCGACCTGACCATCGTCGCCATGGCGGCAGGCGCCATGCTGTGCGCGCCGGCGCATGCGGCCGATTCCAATGTCACCGCCAATGCCGCGGTGATCCGGCCGAACACGCTGATCAAGACCGACGACCTGAATTTCGGATCGCTGACCAGCGGCGCGACCGGCGGCACCGTCACCGTCAACCCGGTCACCAATGCGCGCACCGCGGGCGGCGGCGTCACGCTTGTCGGCACCACCGCGCAGCGTGCGGTGTTTCAGGGCACGGGCGGGATTTTCCTGATCACCGTATCGGGCAGCACGTCGGTGACGCTGGCGCGGGTCGGCGGCGGGGCGCCCAACATGACCGCCAGCCTGGTGCGCGCCGCAAGCACCAGCGGCGGCGGCATCGCGCTGCTGGGATCGACGCTGCTGCCCAGCGGGGTCCAGACCTATTATATCGGCGGCACACTGACCGTTCCCGCGAACCAGCCCGCGGGCGATTACAGCGGGACATTCACGTTGACGGTCAATTATCTCTGACGGCGGTTTGCGCGTCCGTTGCGGCGTGCCTATATCGGCGGCATGTCCAGTCCCACCGATCCCCGCCGCTTCCTCTATCGCGCCGATGCGCTCGACCCCGATCTGGCGCAGGCGCTGGCGCGCGAAGCGCTGGCCAAGGCCGACGACGGCGAGCTGTATCTGCAATATCGCGCGACCGAGAGCTTCGGGTTCGACGACGGACGGTTGAAGACCGCCGATTATTCGACCGACGCCGGGTTCGGACTGCGCGCCGTGTCGGGCGAGATGACGGGCTTTGCCCATGCCAGCGACATCAGCGCCGGGGCGATCCGCCGCGCCGCCGGGACGCTGGCGCTGCTCGACCCCGCCAGCGCGCCGCACGCGCCGCCGCCGCCGCGCACCAACCGGCATCTGTATGACGAGGCGAACCCGCTCGACCTCATCCCCTTCGCGAAAAAGGTCGCGCTGTGCCAGGAAATCGACGCCGCGGCGCGCGCGCGCGATCCGCGCATCGTCCAGGTGTCGGTGAGCCTTGCGGGCAGTTGGTCGGTGGTCGAGATCGTTCGCGCCGACGGCTTCCTCGCGACCGACATCCGCCCGCTCGTCCGGCTCAACGTCTCGATCGTCGTCGAAGAGAATGGCCGCCGCGAGAGCGGGGTTTTCGGGCTCGGCGGGCGGTATATGTACGACCATCTGTTCGAGCCCGCACAGTGGAACCGCGCGATCGACGAGGCGCTGGCGCAGGCGCTGGTCAATCTGCGCGCGGTCGATGCCCCGGCGGGCGAGTTCACCGTCCTGCTCGGCCCCGGCTGGCCCGGCGTACTGCTGCACGAGGCGGTCGGCCACGGGCTGGAGGGCGATTTCAACCGCAAGGGTAGCAGTGCCTTTTCGGGCCGCATCGGCCAGCGCGTCGCCGCACCCGGGGTGACGGTGGTCGACGACGGGGCGATGGACAGCCCGGTCGGCGGCGGCCGTCGCGGCTCGCTGAGCATCGACGACGAAGGCACCCCGACCGGCGAGACGGTGCTGATCGAGGACGGGATCCTGAAAGGCTATATGCAGGACCGGCTCAACGCGCGGCTGATGGGCGTCGAACCGACCGGCAACGGACGCCGCGAGAGTTTCGCCCACGCGCCGATGCCGCGGATGACCAACACCTTCATGCGCGGCGGCAACGACGATCCCGCCGAATTGCTGAGCCGCGTCAAGAACGGCATTTTCGCCAAAAGCTTTGGCGGCGGGCAGGTCGACATCGTGTCGGGCAAATTCGTGTTCAGCTGCACCGAGGCGTATAAGGTCGAGAACGGCAAATTGGGCGATTCGATCAAGGGCGCAACCTTGATCGGCGACGGGCCGAGCGTGCTGACCAAGGTCATGGGCATCGGCAACGACATGGCGATCGACGAAGGCATCGGCATCTGCGGCAAGGGCGGCCAGAGCGTCCCCGCGGGGGTTGGCCAGCCGACCTTGCTGGTCAGCGGGCTGACGGTGGGCGGGACGGCGTAAGGACCGCCTTCGATCGCGCGCCCCGTGCGCGCGCGGCTTGTGACCGCGCTCACTTGGCGTTGGCTCTGCTCCGGCCTATACCCGTCGCAAGCATAAGGCAGAATCGGGTCGCATGAATTTTTCGCCGGACGCACAGCTTCCGGTTGCAGGGAGGAATGTATGCGTCCGACGTTCCGTTTCGTTTCCGCCGCCACCATCGCGGCGATGCTCGCGTCCCCGCTGGCGGCGCAGCAAAAGACCACCGGCCCCAAGGAACGATACGAGATGGACGCCGCGACCATGTCGGGCTTTGCCGCCATGGGCGGCGGCAAGGGCGGCATGGGCGGCGCGATGAGCATGATGCTCGGCGGCGGCCCCGACAATGCGATCGCCCGCCAGCTGTTCCTGCGGCTGGGGTCGAACGAGGTGCCGACCGCGCCGCCGCCCAAGGGCGACCATTTCTTTCTGCCCCCGGCAAAGCTTGGCAAATCGGTGCCGCTGATCAGCCCCGAACGCAAGGCCGGCGAATATAGTCCCGAATTCGAGCGGCCAAAGGGGCGCCTGCTGCTGTATTGGGGCTGCGGTGCCAAGGCGGGGCCGGGCCAGCCGGTTATTATCGATTTCGCCAAGGTCGCGGCCGGACAGGTGCCGCCCGGCCTGTTTTCGACCGCGGTCCCGGTGATCCGCGAAGTGTCGGCGGCGAACAGCCGGTCCTATATGGAATGGCCGAACGGCAAATCGGACAAGATGCCGTCGCGCGACAGCTCGCTGCTCGGCGCGCACCGCATCGCGAGCAATGTCGGCCCCGACATCAATTTCACGCTGGCACAGGATTATATGCCGGGGTTGCAGGCTTCGACCGCGGTCCAGACCGACGGGTCGGTGATGATCCGCTGGAGCCCGCTGCAAGCCGCGACAGGCTACGCCGCCTGGGCCTTTGGCGGGATGGACAAGCTGGAACGCGGCGGCGACATCATCTGGTGGTCGAGCAGCGACGCGCGCGAGTTCGGCGGCGGATTGTGGGACTGGTTGCCACCGTCGGTGGTCGCCAACCTCATAACCAAGAAAATCGTCATGCCGCCGTCACAGACCAGCTGCCAGATCCCCGCCGAGGTCAAGAAAGCGTCGGGCGAGATGATGATCGGCAATCTCAACGCCTTTGGACCGGAAGCGAATTTTTCCTATCCTCCCAAGCCGGCGGGCAACGCGCCATGGAACATCGACTGGACCGCCAAAGTGCGTTTCCGTTCCTATACGATGCTGATGGTTGGCGTCGATTTCGGCGGCATGGGCGGCGGCGCGACGGGCGGCGGCACCACTGAAGCGCCCGCAAAGAAGAAGAAATGCAAAGGCCCGCTCGGCATCCCGCTGCCCGACGGCGCCTGTTGACGCCGCGGCCAGTCAGCCCCTGTTCACCGGCGTCGGTGTAGATCGTGCGCCGGGTAGGCAATGTTGAAGACCGGAGTCGAACCATGCGTCACCTGATACCGACTATCCTGGCCGCAGCGGCGGTGGCGGCCTCCCCCGCCGCGGTCGCGCGCGAAAAGATCGAACCCGAAGCGAAGCTCGCCAAACTGCTCGAAGGGCGCGTCGCAGGCGAGGCCCAGCAGTGCATCCCGCTGTCGATTGCGCGCAGTTCGCAGATCGTCGATCGCACCGCGATCGTCTATCGCGTCGGGAACACCTTGTGGGTCAACCGGCCGCGCGGCGGCGCCGAGTGGCTGGACGACGACGACATCCTCGTCACCAAGACCATCGGCAGCCAGCTGTGCAGCATCGACACGGTGCAGCTGGTCGATCGCTCCAGCCATTTCTATCGCGGCTTCGTCTCGCTCGGTGAGTTCGTGCCGTATCGGCGTGCCAAGGGCGAGTAGCGAGCGGCGCGGTTGCGCGCCATTTGATCAACATTAAGTTCGTCATCCCGGCGAAGGGTGTTCAGAGTCGTGTGCCTCTGAACACCCTTCGCCGGGATGACGATTGATGGGAGGAATGACGTTGGCACTCGAAACCGAAAATCCACCGCAGACCCCTCCGTCCGACTGGCCGCAGCAACTCCTTGCCTTCTGGTTCGATGCGCATGGCATGGACGATTGGTACGGCGGCGGCCCCGATTTCGACGCCGCGGTGCGCGATTTGGCCGGGGACTGGCACGACGCGCTCCGCTCGCAGCCTGCGGCGACCTTCCTCACCGACCCCGACACCGCGCTCGCCGCGGCGATCCTGTTCGATCAGGTGCCGCGCAACATCTATCGCGGCCATGCAGACGCCTTTGCCACCGACAGCCTTGCCCGCGCGATTGCGCGCGGGATCGTCGCCAACGGCTGGGACCAGGCGTGGCCGGATGACCGGCGGCAGTTCGCCTATCTGCCGTTCGAGCATAGCGAGGATATCGCCGACCAGCGCGAATCGCTGCGCCTGATGAACCAGCTCGCCGATCCCGTCTTTCACGACTATGCGCAGAAACATTTCGACATCATCGAGCGCTTCGGCCGCTTTCCGCACCGCAATGCGGCATTGGGCCGCACCACCCGCCCCGACGAGGAAGCGGCGATAGAAGAGGGCAAGCATTGGTGATAGGACGGCGCCGACACGGAGACGAGCCATGGCCGAATTCACCGATACGCTGACCGACAAACATATCGCCTTCATCGAAAAACAGCCGGCCTATTTCACCGCCACCGCCGCCGCGGACGCGCGGATCAACCTGTCGCCCAAGGGCTATGCCGACAGTTTCCGGGTGCTGTCCGAAAGCCAAGTCGCCTATCTCGACCTTGCCGGGTCGGGCAACGAAACGCACGCGCATCTCGCCGCCGACGGGCGCATCACCATCATGTTCTGCGCGTTCGACCGCAGCGCGCTGATCCTGCGCATCTATGGCCGCGGCCGTCCGGTGTTGCCGCAGGACAGTGAATGGGATGCGCTTGCGGCGCACTTCACCCTGCTGCCCGGCACGCGCCAGATTTTCGTCATCGATGTGGAAAGCGTCCAGACCAGCTGCGGCTGGGGCGTCCCGATGATGGAATTGCAGCACGAGCGCGACACGCTGCAAAAATATCATCGGCAGGCCGATCGCGCGTTGTGGGTCGAAAAGACGCTGGGCCGCACAAAGAGCATCGACGGCCTGCCGACGCGTCCGACCGACCGCTTCATCGAAGGCGAGCCCGTCTGATGCCGCTGGTCGAACTGGTTCGCATGCCCAACGGTGCCGAGGCCGAGCTGCTGCGCGGGCGGATAGAAAGCGCCGGGGTCCATGCGGTGTGTTTCGACGCGGGGATGAATATCGCAGAAAGCGTCGGGCTGATGATCCCGGTGCGGATCATGGTGCTCGACGAGGACCTGGAAGAAGCGCGGGCGTTGCTGGCGGAATTTGAGGATCCGGGGAACGGCTTGGCGGCTGGAGCGCTAGACCGCTGAGACCATGATCAAAGTTGCCAGTTACAATATGCGCAAGGGCATCGGGCTCGACCGGCGCCGCGATCCCGGGCGGGTGCTGGCGGTGCTCGGCGAGCTCGACGCCGACATCGTCGCGTTGCAGGAAGCCGACCGCCGTTTCGGCGCCCGCGCCAGCGCCATCCCGCCGCATATGCTGGACGAGCATAGCGATTATGTCGCGGTCGCGCTCGACAATCGCCCGCACAGCATCGGCTGGCACGGCAATGCGCTGCTGGTCCGCAAGGGTGCCGAGGTCGAGGAAAGCCATGCGCTGCACCTGCCGACGCTCGAACCGCGCGGCGCGGTCGCGGCGACAATCCGCATTGGTGACACCAGATTGCGCGTCGTCGGCATGCACCTCGACATTTCGGGACTGCGCCGCCGCCATCAGGCGCGCGCGATCCTGAACCACGTCGCCGAGGGTGAGGCGCTGCCGACGATCCTGATGGGCGACTGCAACGAATGGCGGAACCAGGGCGGCTGCCTCCACGATTTCGGCGAGCGTCACCGGCTGGTCGACACCGGACACAGCTTCCACAGTCGCCGCCCGGTCGCCAAACTCGACCGCATCTTCGCCTCGCCCGACCTCGAAGCCGTCGACGCCGGGGTGCATCGCAGCGCGCTCGCCGCGCGCGCATCGGACCATCTGCCGATCTGGGCGCGGTTCAAGGCGGCGGGATAAGAATCGTCGCCCCCGCGAGGGCGGGGGCCGCTGGCGTCATTGCTCATCGCAGCAGGACAAGGTCTCTCGCGGCCCCCGCCTTCGCGGGGGCGACGAGCACCGTTTGCCCAAAATTTAGGCAATCCCCTGCCTCGCCTGCCCAGCAAACGACCGAATATTCGCTGCGCGCGCCTCAAACCGTCACAAAATGTCAACTTTTCCGCGCCCCGCGCAATCTGGCACGGCTGTTGCACTGCAACATGATGCTATTGGGCAAAAGGGGGCATCATGAAGCTGATCCTGGCAATCATTAAACCATTCAAGCTCGACGAGGTGCGCGAAGCGCTCACCGGCCTGGGCATCGCCGGCATGACCGTGACCGAGGTCAAGGGGTTCGGGCGGCAAAAGGGGCAGACCGAAATTTATCGCGGCGCCGAATATGCCACCAACATGGTGCCGAAGGTGAAGATCGAGCTCGTCTGCGACGACGCGCTCGCGGCGCGGGTGGTCGAAACGCTTCAGCAAAGCGCCGGCACCGGGTCGATCGGCGACGGCAAGATTTTCGTTCTCGACGTGGGTCAGGCGGTGCGCATCCGTACCGGCGAAACCGGCGAGGCGGCATTGTGATGACGAAGGGGGAAAATATGACGTTCGCAAACAAGATTGCGGCGGGCGCCGGGGCCGCGGGCCTGTCGCTGTTCGCCGCGCTGCCCGTGTGGGCACAGGAAGCGGCACCCGCCGTCGCCGAAGCCGCCGCGCCGACGCCCGACAAGGGCGACACCGCATGGATGATCACCGCGACCGTGCTGGTCATGGCGATGATCGTCCC
>JAHCKJ010000189.1 GCA_026125835.1 Sphingopyxis sp. | reverse complement strand
GCGCAGCGCAGCCGCGAGGAATATGTGGAGGCGATCCGGACCGATCTTGCCTGGCTGGGCATCCATCCCGACGGCGAGGAGCGCCAGTCGGCGCGCTTCGCACTCTACGAGGCTGAGTTCGACAGGCTCAAGGCGGCGGGGCGCGTCTATGCCTGCTACGAAACGCCCGAAGAGCTCGACATTCGGCGCAAGATCCTGCTGTCGCGCGGACTGCCGCCGGTCTATGAACGCAAGGCTGCGGATGCGCCGGCGCCCGAAGGCGTGGCGCCGCACTGGCGCTTTCGCCTCGATCATGATGCGGCGATCGAATGGACCGACCTCATCCGCGGCGACCAGCATTTCGATCCGCGCACCATGTCCGACCCGGTGATCCGCCGCGCCGACGGCAGCTGGCTGTATCTGCTGCCCAGCGTGATCGACGATATTGAAATGGGCATTACCCACGTCGTGCGCGGCGAGGACCATGTGTCGAATACCGCGACGCAGATCCAGATGTTCGCCGCCCTGGGCGCCGCGCCACCGCATTTCGCGCACGAGGCGCTGCTTGTCGGCACCGAAGGCAAATTGTCGAAACGGCTCGGTTCGCTCGGCATGGCCAGTTTGCGCGACGAGGGGATCGAACCGATCGCGCTCGCGGCGCTGCTCGCTCGGCTGGGTACCAGCGATCCGGTCGAGCCGGTGACCAGCCTGACGCCGCTGATCGAGCATATCGACTTTGCGCGCTTTGGCCGCGCCCCGGCGCGGTTCGACGAGGCCGAGCTGGCGCTGCTAAACCAGAAGATTCTGCACGATACCGACTATGCGGCGGTCGCCGATCGCTTGCCCGCCGCGATCACCGCGGCGCGCTGGCACGCGATCCGACCCAATCTGATGACGGTAGCCGAGGCCGCCGATTGGGTGGCGGTGTTCGACGGGCCGCTTTCGCCCCCGCCTGCCGATGAGGCGGATCGCGCGGTGCTGGCCGCCGCCGCTGCTGCCGCACCCGCGATCGACTGGAGCACCGACCCCTGGCACGCGCTGACCGCGGCGGCGAAGGAGGCGACCGGGGCAAAGGGTCGCAGCCTGTTCCTGCCGCTGCGCCGCGCGCTCACCGGGCGCGATCACGGACCCGACATGGCGGAACTGCTGCCCTTGATTGCCAAGGATCAGGCGGTGGCGCGCCTGACGGTCGCGGCGGCAGGCTGAACAAGAGGTGACGCGCCAAAACGCCTTGCCAACTTGTGTAGTTGATAAATTAGTGATGTTATACTATAACTAAAATCTGACTTGGCCAGCGATATGGTCAGATAGATCGGCAGGGCCGGGTCGGACAGGCAAGGAGAGATGCCATGACCCTGATACCCTTGATTTCCGCGATATGGACAGCGCCCCAAGCTACAACAGCGCCCGCCGGTGCGGTGCGCCTGACGGTCGCCGGTCGGTACGGCAACGACCGCCGGCTTCATCCTGTCGCGGCCCTTTTTGCGGCCGGTGTGCCCGTCGCGCTCCTGGTCGCAGTCGCGCTGTCGCCAATGACGGTCATCGTACCGCCGAAATCATCGCCGCTTCGCGGGACGCTGATCGAGGTTGAAAAGCCGGTGGATCCGACGCCCGAAACACGGGCGGATACCAAAGCGAAGATGCGGCCGCGCGCGGCAACCGAAACGGTCGATCCGCTGCTGTCCGTACCGGTCCGTGACAATGCCGCGGCCACCGGTTCGACCCTGCCCGACACGATCGTCACCGGTTTTGACGAAATCGTAACGCCGCCCGCCGATCCGCCACCGCTTCCGAAGCTGGTTTTCGCCGAACTCGACCCGCGTTACGCCGGCGTGTTCCAGCCCGACTATCCCGCGAGCGAACAGCGGCGCGAAATCGAGGGCGTGGCAAGGGTCAGGGTGCTGATCGGCACCGACGGGCGGGTCAAGGCGGTCGAACTGGTCAGCACCGACAGCCCGGGCTTCTTTGCCGAAACCAAACGGCGCGCGCTCGCCAAAGGGCGCTTCAAGCCCGCGACGCGCGGCGGCATTGCCGAGGAAAGCTGGAAAACAATGACGGTGCGCTTCGAAATCAAGGGTGCATGAGGATGTCATGAACCGCGCGGGACGGGCGATCAAAGCGTCGCCCGCCCGCTCTTTTGCTTGACAGAAGCGCCGAATCCGGTCACAGGCGCGCGGATATCGGGGGCGGCGCGGGATCGCGCGGCCCCTGAATTTTTCACACCAACGTCGGGGCCAGAGTCCCGCCGCGTCTCCGGAACTCCGGCGGATGTGCAGTTATTTCGAGGAACACAGGCCATGGCCAAGCCGACGACCGTCAAGATCAAGCTGGTGAGCACCGCCGACACGGGCTTTTTCTATGTCACGAAAAAGAACCCGCGCACGATGACCGAGAAGATGTCGGTGCGGAAGTACGACCCGCGCGTGCGCAAGCATGTCGAGTTCAAGGAATCGAAGATCAAGTGACACATCGACCCGTTCAGCGCAGCTGAACGGAATGGCGATGCGTCATCCCCGCAGGCGGGGATCGAGGGGCGGCCATCGGCGCCGCCCTTTTTCGTGAATCGGTTGATAGGCGCTTGGGGTTGGGGCACGGACGCGACGCTCTAAAGACCTTTGTCATGCTCAACTCGTTTCAGCATCCATGGCCTGACTTTGAATTTGCCGCTGCGCCGAAGGAAACGGCAGACCATGGATCCTGAAACAAGTTCAGGATGACGATGCTATAATTGTCGCGCTTTGGTCGGCGCCCGACGTTCAGGCGAACGCCCCCACGCTTTCGATGAATTTAATTACCGAAATCGGTTTCGACACATAGGCCTCGGCCCCGGCGGCGCGAATCTGTTCCTCGTCGCCCTTCCCGGCATAGGCGGTCACCGCCATGATCGGTACGCTCCGCAGCGTGAGGTCGGCCTTCATCTGGCCGATCAGTTCGAGCCCGCTAACATGCGGCAACTGGATGTCCATGATGATGAGGTCGGGGGCCAGTTCGCGCGCCTTGGCCAGCGCGTCGCGGCCGTCGCGGACGGGATGAGCGGTATAGCCATGGGCGTTGAGCAGGTCGCAGAACAGGCGCAGGTTGAGCTCGTTATCCTCGACGACCAGGATGGTCTTGCCCATGATTATTCGCTTCTCCACCTTGCGTCTGCCGACCGTTTAGGCGAATCGGCGGTGTGACACAATTGCCTCGCGGCGAAGGATATTCGGTCTTGCAGGAAGGTGACGAGGCGCTGGCGCTCCAAGCACTGGGGTGGATTTTGAGCGACGAGCCGCGCGCCGAACGGCTGCTCGGCATGACCGGGCTCGATCCGGACGGGCTGCGCGCATCGCTCGGCGAACGCGCGACGCTCGCGGCGATCCTGACCTTCCTCGCCGCGCACGAGGCCGATCTGGTCGCCTGCGCCGAAGCGCTCGCCTTGCCGCCTGCACAGCTTGCCGCCGCAGCGCACCGCCTTGAAGGCCATGAAAGGACCGACCCATGACCCGCCCGCTCGTCATCACCGATTGCGACGAGGTGCTGATGCACATGGTCGTACCCTTTGCCGAATGGGTCGACGCCGAACATGGCGTCATTTTCCGGATCGAGGATGCGAGTTTCGCCAATGCGCTGAAGCGCAAGGAATGCGGCACACCGCTGGAGGCGGCCGAAGTCTGGCCGCTGCTCGACGGTTTTTTCCGGGCCGAGATGGGCCGACAATATCCGGTTCCCGGCGCGCTCGCGGCGATGGCGGCGATTGCCGAACAAGCCGACATCGTGGTGCTGACCAACGTCGGTCCCGAGCATCAGCAAGCGCGCGTCGAGCAGCTTGCCGCGCATGATTTTCACGCGCCCGTCATCGGCAGCCGCGGCGGCAAGGGCGATCCGGTGCGCCGCCTGATCGAACAATATCGGCCTTCGGTGGCAATCTTCATCGATGACCTCGCGAACCACCACAGCTCGGTGGCGCGCGAAGCGCCCGAAGTGTGGCGGCTCCATCTGGTTGGCGAACCCGCGATCGCCGACAAGATCGCTCCCGCCCGGCATGCCCATGCGCGCATCGACGATTGGAATGTCGCGCGCGACTGGATATTGGCGCGGCTGACCGAAAACAGCCCTGCCCCCACCCCCGAACTCGCATAAAGGACGCATCATGGACATCGCCGCCAAACTCGCCGGACTCGGCCTCGAACTCCCCAAGGCCGCCGCGCCGGTTGCCGCCTATGTCCCCGTCGTCGAACATGACGGCCTGCTCTATGTCAGCGGCCAGCTGCCCTTTCGCGACGGGCAGGTTGTCACCGGTCGGCTTGGCGACGACATGGATGTGGCGGGCGGTCAGGACGCGGCGCAGCGCGTCGCGCTGATGCTCGTCGCACAGATCGGCCAGGCCATCGGTGGCGACTGGTCGCGCATCGAGCGCGTCGTCAAGCTCGGCGTCTTCGTCAACAGCGCGCCGAGCTTCACCGATCAGGCAAAGGTCGCCAATGGTGCGTCGGAACTGTTCGAGACGCTGTTTGGCGAAGCAGGCCGCCATGCGCGCGCCGCCGTCGGCGTTGCGGTGCTGCCGCTCGGGGCTGCGGTCGA
>JAHCKJ010000188.1 GCA_026125835.1 Sphingopyxis sp. | reverse complement strand
CATCGCCGGGACCAGCTGCCAACCGTCCGCACCGCTCGCCAGCCGCACGCCGTCGACCTCGAACAAGGGCGCCAGCGCGTCGCGCGCGCGGTCGCCCGACGCCGCATAGCCCGCGACCGGCCATTCGCCCGCGCAGCGCCCCGTCTCGCCCAGCAGCGCATTGCCGACCACCCCGGCATCGACACTCCCCGCATCGGCCTCGACCTCGAAGGTCAGCGACGGGATGCGGTTGCCAAACGCGCCGAGCTCCAGCTCCTCGAACACCGCATAGGCCAGCCCGCGAAACGCGCTCGCCGATCCCGGCCCGACCGCCGACGCGATCAACGGATCGACCACCTGATCCTCGCCGCCATCATGCCAGCGAAAGATACAGCGCTCCTGAAAGCTCCCGCTCGATCCGCGCAGCAGATTGCCGTCGGCCCAGATGCGGCGGATCGCGCGGATCGGCCGCGACGACAACGCCACCGCCAGCGACACCGCATAGCTATATTCGGTCACCGACGGCCGCCCCTTGCCGCCGCCGCTCTTGGTCCGCCGCTCGATCAGATCGGTGGCCCAGATCACGCTGCCCGCGACGCGCATCGTCCCGAACAATTGCGGGATCTGCTGGCCATAGGTCGACGCCTGCACCTTCAAATCGGCGAGCCGCGGCCCCTCGCGTCCCTTCGGCTTGAAGATCGCCGCAGCGACCTGCTGCCCCAGGCTCGCGCCAATCGCCGCCCCGACCGGTCCCCCGACGATCCCGCCAACCACCGTCAGCACCAAAGTTGCCATCGCTTACGTCTCCTGTGTCAGCCGCCAGCGCGGCGCCGCCATCAGCCCGGCGTCGAGCGGCGTCTCGACGACCCGCCGCAGCCCGGCATGCGCGTGGACGCAGCGATCGGCGCCCATCAGGACCAGGTGAAATTGCCCGGCCGCCAGCGCCACCAGCGCCACATCGCCGCGCTGCCGCGGCCCGTCGACGGCAACAAAACCCGCGCGCGTCAGCGCCGCGACGATCCGCTCCCGCGACCAGCCGCGCAGCGGATAATCGCGCGGTCGCACCAGCCGCCGCCCCGCCGCGGCATAGGCCGCCCACACCAGCCCGACGCAGTCGAGCCCGGTCGCCGGATCAAAGCCCTGCGGGCGGAACCGCGCCCCGACCAGCCGCCGGGCGCGGACAAAGGCGCGCTCGCCCACATCCTGTCGCGACCGGTCAGCCACCGGGATATCGCGTGAGCAAATCATTGCCCGGCAAATGCGCCTCCCCGCGAAAGTTGATCGCATTGGCAAACCGCTCGCGGCACGTCGCGAGCTGCTTGTCGCACCCTTCGGTCAGCCGCACCCGCACCGCCTCCGTCACCGCAAACACCGGCCCCTCGGCCAGCTGCAACACCGCGCCCTCGGCGGCAATCACCGGGCTCGCCAGCCCGCAATTCGCGCCCTCGATCCACATCAGCTCGCCGAACGCCATATTCGGCACAGCGCTATCCAGCGTCACCGCGCGCCCGGCGACCGCGACCACCCGCCGGACATGCGTCAACGGCGCCAGATCGACCCGGCACGCCCGGTCGCCCAGCATCGCGCGGCACGACGGCGACGTCGCCGGGCACACCGGCCGGTCGAGCAATCGCGTCACCCCCTGCAACTCCGCCGCGAACGCCGTGCCGCGCCGCTCGATCGCCCCCAGCGATCCGCGCGCCACCGTCACCGGCGCGACGTCGGCCGCGCTCCAGTCGGTCACGAACAGCTCCAGCTCCGCCCCGTCCCAGCGCCCCGCGTCCAGATCGCGCGCCGCAATCGCATCGCTGGCGATCGCCCCTTCCAGGTCCATCGTCGCCGCCTCCAGCCTGTCGCTCGTCTCCAGCGCCGACGGCTTCATCCCCGGCGCGGCGCGATAGACCAGCCCGCCGACCATCAGGTCGCGGTCGTGCGAGGTCAGTCCGATCACCACCCCGTCGCGCCGCGCCAGCCGCCAGCACCACGCCAGCGTCACGACTTCGGCGCGCAGCCAGTCGGGCGCTGCTGTCACCATCACCATGGCGCCCGCACCTCGACCAGCGGCACGCTGGCAATCTCGCCCGCCAAAAAGGTCGCGCGGCTCGCCTCCAGCCGGTCCTCGGCAAAGCGCACCGGCACGTCGAAGCGAAACCCCGCGCGCACCGCCACCCCGACCGCGGGTGCGGCGTCAAGCAACACCTCGCCGTCGCCTGTCACAATAAAAGCCGCGGTCTCGATCCCTTCGACCGACACCCGCACGCTGCCCGCCACCGGCAGCCGGATCGTCCGCACCTGCTCGGCCTCGCCCGCGCCGTACCGCTTCACCAGCGCAAACTGCCGCCGCACCCCGTCGCCAACCCCCAGCATCTGGTCGCCCGGCGTCGGCAGACCCCCATCCGCTGCCGAACTCGCATCGAACGGATCGCGAAAGCGGAACCCCCGCGCCGCGCCGCGCCGCGCCCGAAAGAAATCGGCGAGCGTGCGGACATCGGCCTCGGACCGTATCCCCGGCCCCGCATCGTACCGCATCCGCGCCTCGGCCCATTCGCTCGACCGCTGCTCATGCCCCGACGGCGAGCTCACGATCTGGGTCGAAAATTCGGTCGCGACCATCGCCTCGCGCCCGATCGCCAGCGGGAAATCCACCGCATCGAAAGCCTGCACCGCATCCTCCCCGTCAAACGCCACAAAGCCGTCGCGCGCGACCTGCGGCAGCGCCCACACGAATGTCCGCGCCACCCCCGCGCGCCGCGCCGCATCGGCGGCGTCGGCGATCGCCCGCCACTGCCCGCGGTCCTCCGCGTTCAGCACAAAGCCCGCAAAATAATGTTGTTCGTGAACCGGATAGCCCAGCCGCTGCACCATCGCAGTGCGCGCCGGCGCCGTCTCGGCGCCGCGTCCCGCGGTCACCCAGTCATAATCTTCCAGTTGCAAGACATCGAACGCAGGCTTCGCCCACCCCAGCGGCACATTGGCCCGCCGTATCTCGGGCGCCGCCGGATCGAGCACGGTGGGCAGGAACACCAACAGGTACGACGCAAACCCCGCCGCCCCCGCCTCGTGCCGTGCCGCCGCGACCAGCGCCGCGGTCGAGGTCGCGAGCAGCGCCCCCAAGGCATCCAGCATCGCGCGCTGCGACGCATCGAGCGCCCCGCGCACATCGGCAATCGCCACGCTCGCCCCGCCCAGCGCCGCCCCCGTCGCGGCGTCATAAGCGCACAGCTTGCCGCCCGGATTGACCCACCACCACGGCTCGCCAACCTGGAATTTCGGCGCCAATCCCGCGTCGCGCCCGATTGCGACAAACGCCCGCGCCACCAACTGCAAATATCCCATCGCCGCCGCATTGGCGGGCGACAGCAAGGTCGACGGCGGCACCCATCCGGTCAGCGCCGGGGCGCCGTCGGCGCCCCGCGGTTTCCAGTCGTTCCAGCAATAGGCGTCGAACAGTTCGTACGACAGCGACCAGATCAGCCCCAACCCCGCCGCCGCGCACGCCGCCGCCAGCGCGCGGTGCCATTCGGCGGTCGGCCGGTTGAGCACTCCGCCCGCCAGGCTGATGTAAAATCCGCCGCCCAGCGCTTCGAGCCGCATATAATGGCTCATCCCGACATAATGGACGACGTCGCCGCGATAACCCAGTTGCACGATCTGCCGCACCACCCGCGCCGGGGTCAAATGATAGCAATCGTCATAGCCGTTGGTCATGCCGAGCGCGGTTTCGGGCAGCACAACATCGCCGATCGCCAGCACCGATCCCGACCCGGAACAAACAATATCGGTCATCTCGGCCCAGCCCTCGACCGGTGCCGTCAGCACCCCTTCGCCGCCGTCATAGGTCGGCGGCACCAGCGAAATGAACATCCGGTCGACGTCGCCCGCCCACACCGGATCGGCCTCGCCGGGCAGCAGGAACCCGCCGTCGAGCGCATCGAAATCGAGCGTCACGACCGCATCTCCGGCGCTGCCGACCGCATAATTCCACAGCCGCACGTACCAGGCGCGCGGGCTTCCCGCCGCATCGCGCCCCTCGATCGTCAGCGTCGGCCCGTGCAGCGCATCGAGCGGCTTTACCCCGCCCGATCGCCAGCGGAATTTCAGCTGCGTGCGCCGAAAGTCGCGCTTCGTCTCATAAGCGAGCAGGGGATGATCCCAGCGATCCGCGCTCTCCCAGATCAGCCCCGCCAGATCCTGCTTGCGGTAAAACACTGCCTCGACGCGCAGCGCCCGCGGCGCCGGATTGGTCACGCTCGCCATCATCGGCCGCGCAAAATCGACCGTCCAGAACCGCGGATCGAACCGCTTCAACCACCCCTTGCGATGATGCGGCTCGGCCGCCGCCACCAATGCCCAGCCCATCAATCCTCTCCGTTCGCCACCGCGCGCCTGACCGCGCGCGCCAGCTGTCGCCCGGTCTGCGCCAGCCGCTGCGGTTCGCTCCCCGCCTCACCCCGCACATTCACCGTGATCGCGATGTGGCGCGGCGCCCCTCCGGCCGCCTCGATCCGCCCGCTCGCGGTCGGCACGAACAGCTCGGGCCCGCGCTCGCCGACCCGATAGGCGCGCCCCGCGCTCACCGGCCCGCCCGTCGCCCGCCCCGGCGCCCCGAACAGGCCGAGCAGCAGGCTTTGCCCCA
>JAHCKJ010000187.1 GCA_026125835.1 Sphingopyxis sp. | reverse complement strand
CCGAACGTGGAATCAAGGGGTCCTGACCCTAGCACAAACGACGTCCCGGTTCAGGTTGCGGTGACGACCAGCCCCCGCTGCACAGCAGGCCGCGCGAGGCCCGCTTCCAGCCAGCGCTGGACATGCGCAAAACGGTCGAAGCCGACGATCTCGGCGGCTTCGTAAAAGCCGATCAGGTTGCGCACCCAGCCGAGCAGCGAGATGTCGGCGAGGCTGTAATCATCGCCCATCACCCACGACCGATCGGCCAGCCGTGCATCGAGGACGCCGAGCAATCGTGCCGATTCCGCCGCATAACGGTCGCGCGGGCGCTTGTCCTCATATTCGCGCCCGGCGAATTTATGGAAAAAGCCGAGCTGGCCGAACATCGGCCCGACCCCGCCCATCTGCCACATCACCCACTGGATCGTTTCAAAGCGCGTCGCGGGGTCGGGCGAAATCAACAGCCCCGTCTTGTCGGCCAGATAGATCAGAATCGCGCCCGATTCAAAAAGCGCGAGCGGTTTGCCACCGGGGCCGTCGGGGTCGTAGATCGCCGGGATCTTGCCATTCGGGTTGAGCGCCAGAAATGCGGGGTCATGGCTTTCGTTCGCCATGATGTCGATGCGGTGCGGCTCGTAGGGGAGGCCGGTTTCTTCGAGCATGATGCCGACCTTGACCCCGTTCGGCGTCGGGGCGGAAAATAGCTGGAGCCGGTCCGGATATTGCGCGGGCCATTTGGCAAAGATCGGATGGTCCATCGTCACACGTCCTGCTCGCGCTTGGCCTGCTGGTGATGGCGGATCACCTCTTCGATGATGAAGCGCAGGAATTTTTCGGTGAAATCGGGGTCGAGGTCGGCGTCGCGGGCCAGGCTGCGGAGCCGCTCGATCTGCCGCTCCTCGCGGCCCGGATCGGCGGGCGGCATCCCCTCGCGCGCCTTCAGTTCGCCGACCGCCTTGGTGACCTTGAACCGCTCGGCCAGCATATAGACGAGCGCCGCGTCGATATTGTCGATGCTCTGGCGATAACGGCTCAGCTGGTCGTTCATGCGCGGCTCCTGTCGGGTGGCGCACGCTTGGCACCGCGCGGGGGGCGCTGGCAAGCCGAAAGTCGTTGCAAAATCGCGGCCGCGCCGCCAAGGCTCGCCGCATCATGACTGCCGAAATCCACCAGCTCCACGGCGACCGCCCCCCCTCGCTCGACCCGATGATGGCGCTTGTCGCCGCCGACATGAACGAGGTGAATTCGGTCATTCTCGACCGCATGCAGTCCGAAGTGCCGTTGATCCCCGAACTCGCGGGGCACCTGATCGCGGGCGGTGGCAAGCGGATGCGGCCGATGCTGACGCTCGCGTGCGGCAAGCTGCTCGATTATCCTGGGCGGCGCCATTGCAAGCTGGCGGCGGCGGTCGAGTTCATCCACACCGCGACGCTGCTCCACGACGATGTCGTCGACAAATCCGACCTGCGCCGTGGCCGCAAGACCGCGAACGTCATCTGGGGCAACAGCGCGTCGGTGCTGGTCGGCGACTTCCTGTTCAGCCGCGCCTTCGAGGTAATGGTCGAGGACGGGTCGCTGAAGGTGCTCAAGATCCTGTCGCGCGCGTCGGCGGTGATTGCCGAGGGCGAGGTCAACCAGCTTTCGGCGCAGCGCCGCATCGAAACCAGCGAGGACCAATATCTCGCGATCATCAATGCCAAGACCGCCGAACTGTTCGCCGCCGCGTGCAAGATCGCCGCGGTCGTCGCCGAACGCGACGAAGCGACCGAAGCCGCGCTCGACGCCTATGGCCGCAACCTGGGCATCGCGTTCCAGCTGGTCGACGATGCGATCGACTATGTCTCCGACGCCGAAACGATGGGCAAGGGGGTCGGCGACGACTTTCGCGACGGCAAAGTCACGCTGCCGGTCATTCTCGCTTATGCGCGCGGCAGTGCCGACGAACGCGAATTCTGGAAACAGGCGATCACCGGACACCGGACGTCGGACGATGATCTGGCCCACGCGACCCGGCTGCTGCGCCAGCATGGCACGATCGACGATACACTGGCGCGCGCGCGCCACTATGGCCAGCGCGCGGTCGACGCGATCGGCGGTTTCCGCGCCAGCCACGCCAAGGCGGCGCTGACCGAGGCGGTCGCCTTCGCGGTCGCGCGCGCTTATTGAGCCGGACGATGGCAATGGGAATGGGTCCGGTTGCGGAAACTCCCGATGCCTATATCGCCGCGCTGTCGGGCTGGCAGCTGGGTCGCTGTCGGCGGATGCGTACCGCGATCCTATCCGCCGCCCCTTTTGAAGAAACAATCAAATGGACCAACCTCGTCTTCATGGCGAACGGCCCGTGCATCCTGATCCGCGCCGAGGAGCACCGCGTCCTGCTTGGTTTCTGGCGTGGCAAGCGGCTGCGCGACATCGAGCCGCGGATCAAGGCGAGCGGCAAATATGAACTCGGCAATCTGGTGCTGACCAAAGCCACCGAGGTCACCGCGGACCAGGTTGCGACGCTCGCCGCCGAGGCTCACCGCCTCAATATCGAACTCGGCAACCCGACAGCGCGGACCTGATGCAGTCGCTGCCGATCGATCAGGTGCTGCCCGATATTCTCGCGGCGCTGATCCTGAAACCCAATGCCGTGGTTGTGGCACCGCCGGGGGCGGGCAAGACGACGCGCGTTGCCCCCGCGCTGCTCGATCAACCATGGTGCAAGGGCGCGGTCTGGCTGCTCTCGCCGCGCCGCCTCGCCGCGCGCGCTGCGGCTGAACGCATTGCCGAGGAAATGGGCGAAGTGGTTGGCGGCGCGGTCGGTTATGCAACGCGGCTCGACAGCAAACAATCGGCGGCGACGCGGCTGTTGGTGATGACCCCGGGCCTGTTCCGCAACCGCATCCTCGCCGATCCCGAGCTTGCCGGGGTGTCGGCGGTGCTGTTCGACGAAGTCCACGAACGCAGCCTCGATGGCGATTTCGCGCTCGCGCTGGCGATCGACGCGCAGCAGGGGCTGCGTGACGACCTGCGACTGGTCGCGATGTCGGCGACGCTCGACGGCGCGCGCTTCGGCGCGCTGCTCGGCAATGCGCCGGTGGTGAAAAGCGAGGGCAAGATCTTCCCCCTCGAGCTGCGCCATATCGGCCGCCGCGCCGAGGACCGGCTCGAGGCGAGCGTGCTGCTCGCGGTACGGCAGGCGATGGCCGACGAAGCGGAGGGCGATATGCTCGCCTTTCTGCCCGGCGCCGCTGATATCGAGCGCTCCGCCGCGGCGGTCGATGCCGCGGGTCTGCCGCTCGTCGTTCACCGTCTGCACGGCCAGATCGATCCCGCGCTCCAGCGCAAAGCTCTGGTCCGCGATCCCGACGGCGGGCGCAAGCTGATCCTTGCGACGAGCATCGCCGAAACCAGCCTGACCATCGACGGGGTGCGGATCGTCATCGACGCGGGCCTTTCGCGGCGTCCGCGCTTCGACAAGGCGGCGGGTATCGCGCGGCTGGTCACCGAACGGGCCAGCCAGGCATCGGTGACGCAGCGTGCGGGCCGTGCCGCGCGGCAGGGGCCGGGGGTCGCCTACCGGCTGTGGGAGGCCGCCGCGACGACGGGTATGCCGCCGTTCGATCCGCCCGAAATCCATGAAAACGACCTGATGCCCGTCGTGCTCGACTGCGCGAGCTGGGGGATCATCGATCCGCGCCAATTGGGCTGGCTCGACCCGCCGTCGCCCGCCGCCATCGCCGAAGCCAAGACGCGGCTGCAGGCGATCGGGGCACTGGGCGACGACGGCCGCATCACCGCGCATGGCAAGGCGCTCGCCGCGATCCCGCTGCCCGTGCCGCTCGCGCATATGTTGCTCGACGCGGCGCGCGCGAACGAGGGCGAACTGGCAGGGCGGCTGGCGGTGCTGCTCACCGAACCGGGACTCGGCGGTCGCGGCGTCGATGTCGAGGCGCGGCTGTCGCGCTGGCGCGGCCAGCGCGGCGACCGCAGCGAGGGCGCGGTGCGGCTGGCAAGGCGGCTGGCGGGAATCGGCGAGAAGTTGGCGGCGGGGACCGACGCGGTGCCATCGCGCTCGATCGGCGGCTGGATCGCCACCGCCTGGCCTGACCACGTCGCGCGCCAGCGCGCGGGCCAGCGCGGCGAATATCTCGGCGTGGGCGGGCGCGCCTATCGCATCGATCCGGTCGAAGCGCTGGCGGGAAGCGAATGGCTGGCGATCGCCGATGCGCAGGGCCACGCCGCCGGGGTCCGCATTCTCGCCGCCGCGCCAGTCGCACAGGCCGAGGTCGAGGCGATCTTTGCCGACCGCATCGTCGCCCACGCGGCGAGCAGCTATGACGCCGCCAGCGACCGCGTCGACCATCGCCGCGAACGGCGGCTGGGCGCGATCGCGCTGACCAGCGGGCAGGCGGGACGCGGCGACAATGCCGAGCCGGACATCGCGCTGCGACTGGCGGCGGTTCGTGATAAAGGCTTGGGGCTGATCGGCTGGGGACCGGCGGCGCAGGCGCTGCGCCAGCGCGCCTCGTTCGCGGGCATCGATACGCTGTCGACCGGGGCGCTCGCCGACAGTCTCGACATCTGGTTGCCGCCGCTGCTCGCCGACTGCCGCGGGCTGCGCGATATCGGCGACCGCAAGCTGGCCGATGCGCTGATGGGATTGCTCGACTGGTCGGCGCGCCAGCTGC
>JAHCKJ010000186.1 GCA_026125835.1 Sphingopyxis sp. | reverse complement strand
CAGTTGGCACGCGCCGGCTTTTACGACGGGGTCAAATTCCACCGCGTGATCGACGGGTTCATGGCGCAGACCGGCGATCCGACCGCAACCGGACAGGGGGGATCGCAGCTGCCCGACCTGAAGGCCGAATTTAACCCCACACCGCACCTGCGCGGGACGGTGTCGATGGCGCGCGCCGAAAGCGAGGACAGTGCGAACAGCCAGTTCTTCATCATGTTCCAGCCGCGCTTCTCGCTCGACCGGCGCTACACCGCCTTCGGGCGCGTGGTGTCGGGGATGCAATATGTCGATGCGATCCAGAAGGGCGAGCCGCCCGCGGTGATGTCGCGGATGGTCCAGGTGTCGGTCGCGGCCGACAACAAGCCGATGCCGCCCGCGTCGATGCTGGTCGAAGCGGCACCCGCCCCCGCTGCGGCGGCGGACATCACGGCCGACCAGCTCAACGCCCCGATCCGGTAGGCGAGCCGCGCGCGATGCGCGTCGACGCCTTTGATTTCGACCTGCCGAACGAACGCATCGCACTGCGCCCGGCGCGGCCGCGCGATGCGGCGCGGATGCTGGTGGTCGATGGCGGCAATATCGTCGATGCAGGGGTCGGCGACCTGCCGTCATGGCTGCACCCCGGCGACTGTCTGGTGTTCAACGACACGCGCGTCATTCCCGCCCAACTGGAGGGGCGGCGCGGCGACGCCAAAATCGGCGCCACCTTGCACAAGCGGATCGACCTGCGCCGCTGGCAGGCGTTCGTGCGCAACGCCAAGCGGCTGCGCGTCGGCGAGACGGTCGATTTCGGTGCCGGGGTGTCGGCGCTGGCCGAGGAGCGGCTGCCCGACGGCAGCTTCATCCTGGCCTTCGCGGGCGACGAGCCGGTCGAGGTGCTGCTTGAACGCGCGGGCACGATGCCCCTGCCGCCCTATATCGCGGGCAAGCGCGCCACCGACGACGACGACCGGTCCGATTACCAGACGATGTTCGCGGCGAAGGACGGCGCGGTTGCGGCGCCGACCGCGGCGCTGCACTTCACCCCCGGCCTGCTCGCGGCCCTCGCCGCGGCGGGCGTTGCGACCGAAACGCTGACGCTGCACGTCGGCGCGGGAACCTTCCTGCCGGTCAAGGCCGACGACACCGACGACCATGTGATGCACGCCGAATGGGGGCGGATCGAAGCCGACACCGCCGCGCGGCTCAACGCCGTGCGCGCCGCGGGCGGGCGGATCATCGCGGTTGGCACCACCAGCCTGCGCCTGCTCGAAAGCGCCGCGCAGAATGACGGCACGATCACGGCCTTTGCGGGCGACACGTCGATCTTCATCACCCCCGGTTACCGGTTCAGGGCGATCGACGGGCTGATGACCAATTTCCACCTGCCGCGCACGACCCTGTTCATGCTGGTGAGCGCGCTGATGGGTCTGGAGACGATGCAGGCGGCCTATGCCCATGCGATCGAAGCCGGATATCGTTTCTACAGCTATGGCGACGCCAGCCTGCTCTTGCCGCCCTGAACAAGCGAAGGCGACTGTTTCGAACGCGCGTCGACCCCCAAATTTACCCAATCGCAATCCCTTGCCCGCATAGCGGTATCCGATGTGGGGTTCAGCGAGAGCATGAATTGATGGATGGGCCGATGCGGATGGGGGCTGCCCGGCGGGAGGAGGATTTTGCCGATGAAAGCCAGCGCGGCTTTTTCGGCAAGATCGGCTCGCGTATCGGCAAACCGCGCGTCGACGCGGCGCCTCCCAATCTTCATACGCGCGAGGCATTGCTGCTGCTTCAGAATTACGAGGAAAGCGGGCAGGGGTGGTTCTGGTCGACCGATGCCAAGGGGCGGCTGACCTATATTACCGATTCTGTTGCGCAGCTGATGGGCCGGGCGAGCGGCCAGATTCTGGGCACCTATTTCACCGAATTGTTCCTGCCCGTCGACAGCCACGGCGAGCATCAGCGGACCTTGCCCTTCCTGCTCACCAAGCAGTCGAAGTTCGACGAGCTGCCGCTGCGCAGCGCGTTCGAGGGCGATGATCGCTGGTGGGCGATTTCGGGGCGACCGCAGTTCGACGCTGCGGGCGTTTTCACCGGCTATCGCGGCAGCGGCACCGACGTCACCGCGCAGCGCCGCTCGGCGGAGGATGCGTCGCGGCTGGCGCTGTTCGATTCGCTCACCGGGCTCGCCAACCGTTTCAATATCTCCAGGAAGCTCGACTCGACGCTGGCGGCTTTTGCGCAGCAGCAACGATCCTGTGCGATCATGCTGCTCGACCTCGACCGGTTCAAACAGGTCAACGATACGCTGGGGCACCCGGCGGGCGACGCGCTGCTGAAACAGGTGGCCGAACGGCTGCTCAAGATCGTCGGCGACAAGGAAATGGTCAGCCGCCTGGGCGGTGACGAGTTCAAGATCATCCTGCCCGACATCGAGGATCGCGGCAAATTGGGCGACCTGGCCGCCGATATCATCGCCAGCCTGTCGCAACCCTATTCGGTCGACGGCAGCCGCTGTATCATCGGCGCGTCGGTGGGGGTCGCGATCGCACCGTTCGACGGCATGAACAGTGACGACCTCGTCCGCAACGCCGACCTCGCGCTCTATGCCGCAAAGGGCAACGGCCGCGGCCGTTTCGCTTTCTATTCAAGCGAATTGCATCAGGCGGCCGAAGTCCGCCGTGCGCTCGAGGAGGATCTGCGCGACGCGCTGGCGCGCGGCGAAATGGAGCTGCAATATCAGCCGGTCGTGCAGGGGAAGACCAATATGGTGACCGGCGTGGAGGCGCTGGTGCGCTGGACCCATCCCGAACGCGGGGTGATTTCGCCCGGCGTGTTCATTCCGATCGCCGAGGAAACCAATCTGATCTGGCCGCTGGGCGAATGGGTGCTGCGCCAGGCGTGCGAGGATGCCGCGCGCTGGCCGGGCGACATGCGCGTCGCGGTCAATGTCTCGCCGATCCAGTTCGCCAATCCCGATTTGCCCAGGGTCGTCGCCAAGGCGCTCGCGGCGACCGGATTGTCGCCCGACCGGCTCGAGCTCGAGATCACCGAAAGCGTCTTTCTGGGCGATTCGACCGATACCGCCAAAATGTTCAAGGCGTTGAAGGGACTTGGGGTCCGCCTGGCGCTTGACGATTTCGGCACCGGCTATTCCTCGCTTGGCTATCTGCAGACGGCGCCGTTCGACAAGATCAAGATCGACCAGAGCTTTGTGCGCGGGGCGACCGAAAAGGGATCGCGCAACAGCGCGCTGATCGCCGCGATCGTCGCGCTGGCCGAAGCGCTGGAGATGGAAACCACGGCCGAGGGCATCGAATCGCTCGACCAGCTCGAACTGATCCGCAAGCTCAACGTCAGCCACGTCCAGGGCTATGTGTACAGCAAGCCGGTCGGCAATGCCGAACTGCTCGAACATGCCGAGGCGGGATCGTGGACGATCAAACCCACCGGCCCGGCGCGGCAGCGCAACGACCGCTTCTCGCTGTTCCGCAAGGTCGGCGCGGTCCATGACAATCACCGCTACGACGTCGTCATCCGCAACCTGTCGGCGACGGGCGCCTTTATCGAAGGGATATTGGACGTGCCGGTCGGCACGCAGTTTGTCATCGATTTCGGCGAGGGACAGCTGGTGACCGCGACCGTCCGCCGGTCGATGAAGCACCAGCAGGGGGTCGAATTCGAACAGACGATGGTCAGCGACGGCAACGGCGGCCTGTGCACGCGCCACCGCGTATCGCCCTATCTGATTGCCGCGGCGTCCCAGTCGACGGCGGGCATGGCGCTGCCCGCCTTTACCACGACCAGTGACTGGAAGGCCGCCTGATCGCGGCCCGGGAACCGTCGGCGCGATAGTCCGTTCTCCCTCGCAAAGGAGACGAACATGGCCGAAATGAAAATCTTTGCCCGCCTCAAAGCCGACCACGATCGCCACCGCGAACTGCTCGACCAGATCGACCGGACCAAGGGCGACAGCCCCGAACGCGAAAAACTGTTCGAAGCCTTTCGCGTCGAGGTCACCGCACATGCCGCGTCGGAGGAAATGTCGCTGTACGCGACCATGCTCGGCAAGCCGGACCTGCGCGACGAGGCGCAGCACAGCGTCGCCGAGCATAAGGAAATCGACGACATGCTGACCGAGCTTTACGAGATGGATTTCGGCTCGACCGGCTGGCTGACGCGGTTTCGCACGATGAAGGACCGCTATCTGCACCATATCGAGGAGGAAGAGGAAGAGATGTTCCCCGAGGCGGAGGAAGGTCTGTCCGAAGCGAAGAAGAAGGAGCTGGCCGCGATCTTCGCAAAGGCGAAGCCGAAGGAAAAGGCGAAGGCTGCGGCCGAGGAACCGTCGAGCGAACACGCGCGGGAATAGTCCAATTTTCCGTCATCCCGGCGAAGGCCGGGATCTAGCCGGGGCGTATGGCACCAACGTCGAGATCGCGGTCTTCGCCGGGATGACGATCTAAAGGCGGAACCTCGACTTTATCGGGCTATCCCGCCATAGGCGCGCGCGATGACGACAAGATTCGCCTTTTCCATCGCCGCGACCGACGGCGCCGCGCGCACCGGTACGATCGCGATGCAGCGCGGCGAGATCCGCACTCCGGCCTTTATGCCGGTGGGCACCGCGGCGACCGTCAAGGCGATGCGACCCGCCGAGGTGCGCGCAACCGGTGCCGACATCATCC
>JAHCKJ010000185.1 GCA_026125835.1 Sphingopyxis sp. | reverse complement strand
CTGGATTTAGGTTCCAGTATCGCAAGATGTGGGGGTTCGAGTCCCTTCGCCCGCACCAGTTCCGACGATCTGACGGGGATGCAGCCGGGCTAGGGGAACCCCGCCATGTGGCCGGGGTTCATCGATACGAGATTTTGAGCAAGGATAAGACCAAGGCAATGAAGACCGTCGAAACGCTGAACGAAGGCCTGAAGCGCGAATATCGCGTGACCATCACCGCCAAGGACATCGACGCGCGCGTCGACGACGAGGTGAAGAGCATCGCCCCGACCGTCCGCATGCCCGGTTTCCGCCCCGGCAAGGTGCCGCCGAACCTGATCCGCAAGATGCACGGCGCCGCGCTGTCGGCCGACGCGCTGAACAAGGCGATCGACCAGAGCGTCCGCGACCTGATGACCAAGGAAAAGCTGCGCCCGGCGTTGCAGCCGGCGGTGACGCTGGCCGACGGTTATGAAACCGGCAAGGACGCCGAACTGACCGTGGCATTGGAAGTGCTGCCCGACATCGAAACCCCGTCGATCGACGGTCTGAAGCTCGAGCGGCTGACGGTTCCCGCCGACGACAAGGCGGTGATGGCAAAGATCGAGGAATTCGCGGCGCAGATGAAGCGCTTTGAAGAAGCGCCCAAGACCAGGAAGGCCGCGAGCGGCGATCAGGTTATCATCGACTTCGCCGGCAGCGTCGATGGCGTCGCCTTCGACGGCGGCACCGGCGAAGACATGGCGGTTGAAATCGGTTCGGGCCAGCTGATCCCGGGTTTTGAAGACCAGCTGGTCGGCGCCAAGGTCGGCGACGAAAAAACCGTCAAGGTGACCTTCCCCGACGAATATCCGGTCGAGAATCTTAAAGGTGCCAAGGCCGAATTCGCCGTGACGGTGAAGGAAGTGAAGGTTCCGGCGGCGTCGAAGATCGACGACGAATTTGCGAAATCGCTGGGTCTTGAAAGCCTCGACAAGCTGAAAGAGCTGATGAAGGATCAGGTCGAGCAGGAACTGAACGGCCTGACGCGTACCTATATGAAGCGCAAGCTGCTCGACCAGCTCGCCGCCGCGCACGACTTCGACGTGCCGCCGACGATGGTCGAGGCCGAGTTCAACCAGATCTGGCAGCAGTTGGAACAGGAAGTCGCGAACGAGGACGATCCCGCGGCGGCCAAGGCCGAGCTGGAAAAGGATCGCGACGATTATCACGCGATCGCGGTGCGCCGCGTGCGGCTGGGCCTGTTGCTGTCGGAAATCGGCCAGGCGCATGGCGTGCAGGTTTCGCAACAGGAAATGCAGCGGTTGGTGATGCAGGCGGCGCATCAATATCGCCCCGAAGACCGCCAGCGCTTCCAAGAATATGTCCAGCAGGACGCGCTCGCCGCCGCGCAGCTCCGCGCCCCGCTGTATGAGGACAAGGTCGTCGATTTCCTGTTCGAGAAGGCCGAGATCAGCGACCGCGAAACCACCCGCGAGGAACTGGAAGCGGCGATCGAGGCGGATGACGACAGCGGCCATGTCCACGGCCCGGGCTGCGGCCACGACCATGACGACAAGCCTGCCAAAAAGGCGGCGGCGAAAAAGCCTGCTGCCAAGAAGGACGCGGTAAAGGACGACGCCGCGCCGGCAAAGAAGCCGGCAGCGAAGAAGGCCGATGCGGCGCCCGCCAAGGCTGGCGACGAAAAGCCAGCCGCGGCGAAGAAGGCCGCGCCTGCGAAGGCCGCCGCAGACAAGTCGGCGGCGAAAAAGGCACCGGCGAAAAAGGCTGCCGCGAAGAAATAGGCTTTATCCAAAGCTGATCGAAGAGGCCGGGACGAGCATGGCTCTGCCCGGCCTTTTCATTGGTTCGGGATGAAGGCCGAGGAACGCGTTTTCGCCGGTGCCATCCCGTGATATAGCGATGCACCGGGGAGAAATGCCGATGCGCCGCCTGTCGATCGCCACCTTGATTGCTGTCGCTGTTGCCCTTCCAGCGCCTGCCGCGGCGCAGCGGGCGGGCGAGTTGATCGCGGCCGAACCGATGGCGGATACGCCGGCCGGGATACAGGCATGGCGCGTTCGATATTGGACGAGCGGTCAGGGCGGCACCCCGCTCGCCGTCACCGGGGTCGTCGCGGCGCCGATGGAAGCGATCCCGCCGCGCCCGCGCCGGGTGATCGCGTGGACGCACGGCGCGTGGGGCGTCGCCGACAAATGCGCGCCCTCGCTCAGCCCCAATTTCTTTGCCGCAAGCGCGGGCATCGAGGCGGTGGGCCGCGGTTATGTCGTTGTGGCGCCCGATTATATCGGGCTCGCCAGCCCGACGATGCACCCGTTTCTTGTCGGCCCCGATACGGCCCAGGCGGTGCTCGACGGCGTGCGGGCGGCGCGCGCGATCCCGGGTGCCGCAGCGGGCAGCGATTTTGCCGTGTGGGGCGAATCGCAGGGGGGCCACGCCGCGCTGTGGACGGCGACACTGGCGCGGTCCTATGCGCCCGATCTGACGCTCGTTGCCACTGCAGCCGCCGCGCCGCCGACCGATCTTGCCGCGAACCTACGCGAAGCGGGCGACAAGAATGCGCGCGCGCTGCTGTTGTCGTTCGCGCTACACAGCTGGTCGACGCTGTACGGCTTTTCGATGGACGGCGTCGCCAATCGCGCCAACCAGGGCGTGATCCACCGGCTGGCGCAGAATAATTGCGTCAGCCTGGAGAAAAAGCCGAAGCTGGGGACGATATTGGGCATATTGACGATCGCGCGCGCAACGCGCGGCAAGGATATCGACCGCATCGAACCGTTCGGCAGTTTCGCGCGTGCGAACAGCGTCGATGCCGCGCAGGTTCCCGGGCCGCTGCTGATCGCGCAGAGCCGCAACGACACGATCGTCGCGCCGTCGGTGACGCGCAAATTTGCGAAAGCGGTGTGTCGCCGCGGTACCGGCATCCGCTGGGTCGACATGACCGGCGACCATGGCACCAGCGCCAAGGACAGCGCGCCGGAAACGATCGACTGGATCGGCGATCGTTTCGACGGTCGGCTGCCACCAAATGACTGTCGGCGGGTATAAAATTTCGCGATGGCTGCACTACGTGCGCGTTGACCGCTCGCCTCAATCCACCCAGTCCAGCCCCATGTCGCGATAGACGCCGCGGTCCTCGTCCCAATTTTCCTTGACCTTGACGTGCAGGAACAGGTGGACCTTGCGTCCCATCAGTTCGGTCAGTTCGGCGCGCGCGCGGGCGCCTATTTCCTTGATCCGGCTGCCGCCCTTGCCGAGCACGATCGCGCGCTGGTTGTCGCGCGCGACGAAAATCTGCTGGTGGATTTCGGCGCTGCCGTCGGGGCGGGTCTTGAACAGCTCGGTCTCGACGGTGGACTGGTAAGGCAGTTCCTCGTGGAGCTGGCGATAGAGCTGTTCGCGGGTGATTTCCGCCGCCAGCATCCGCTCGGGGGCGTCGCTGACCTCGTCTTCGGGGAAATGCCACGGCCCTTCGGGCATCAACGCCGCGAGATGCGCCTTGAGCTCGGGCACACCGTCGCCGCTGCTCGCGGCGATGAAGAAGGTCTCGTCGAAAGCGACCTTGGCATTGAGCTCGGTCGCGATCGTCAGCAATTTGTCCTTCCGCGTCAGATCGACCTTGTTCAGCACCAGATACTTCTTCTCGGGCCGGTTTGCGACGCCCTCCAGCACGCGCTCGACGCGGCCCGTCAGTTTCGCCGCGGCGTCGACCATCACCAGGATCGCCTCGGCTTCCTCGAGACTGCCCCAGGCAGCGGCGACCATTGCGCGGTCGAGGCGGCGGGTCGGGGCAAAGATGCCCGGCGTGTCGATCAGGATGATCTGGGCTTCGCTGTCCATCGCGACGCCCATCAGCCGGGTACGCGTCGTCTGGGCCTTGGGGCTGACGATCGCGACTTTCTGGCCGACAAGCGCGTTGACGAGGGTCGATTTGCCTGCGTTGGGCGCGCCGACGACGGCAACAAAGCCGCAGCGCTGGGTCATATTTTCATTCCTTCGAGTTCGGCGAGCAGCGCCGCCGCCGCCGCTTTTTCCGCCGCCTGTTTGCTCGCGCCCTCGGCCTCGGCGCGGGCCAGCTTGCCGACGCTGACCGCGACGCGAAAGCGCGGCGCATGGTCCGGGCCTTCGCGCGCAACGATTTCATACGCGGGAGGGCGGCGCCCCCGCGCCAGCGCCCATTCCTGCAACGCCGCCTTGGGATGCTTTGGCGCTGCAGCCTGTCCGTCGATCATTTCGCCCCAGTGCGCGGTGATGAAGGCGCGCGCCGCATCGATGCCCTTGTCGAGATAGAGCGCACCGATCAGCGCCTCGATCGCGTCGGCGGCGATATTGTCGCTGTAACGGCCACCGTCGTTTCGCGCCTGCGCGCCAAAGCGGATCAGGTCGGTCAAGTTCAGCCGCTGCGCGATTGCGGCGCAGGTCGCGCCCGACGCCAGCACATGCAGCCGCGATGACATCTCGCCCTCGCTCGCGGTCGGATAGCGAGTGTAAAGTTCCGACGCGACGACGAGGCCGAGGACGCGGTCGCCCAGAAACTCGAGCCGCTGGTAATCGGCGCGCCCGGTGCTGCCATGGGTCAGCGCCAGGTCGTAAAGCGCCAGGTCGCCCGGGGTGTCGCCGATGATGTCGGCAAGCGCCCCGGTGTCCAGTTTATCGGTCAAAAACCATCCCCGATGCGGCTCCAGCGTGCCGCG
>JAHCKJ010000184.1 GCA_026125835.1 Sphingopyxis sp. | reverse complement strand
CTTGGTGTTCTCCACCGATTTGATCTTGCCGCGAATTTCCTTGCCGACCGCCATGGTCAGGACTCCTTAGGCGAAGGACTTCTTGAACGCGGCAATGGCGTTGTTCAGCTCGGCCTCGGCGTCCTTGTCCATCGCCTTGTCGTTCTCGAGCTTGCCCAGCAGGCCGGCATGGCTGGACTTCAGGTGCTGGTGCAGGCCGTGTTCGAACGCCAGCACCTTCTTGACGTCGATGTCGTCCATGTAGCCCTTGTTGACGGCGTACACCGAGGCGGCCATCAGCGAGATCGGCAGCGGCGAGTACTGCGCCTGCTTCAGCAGTTCCGTGACGCGCGCACCGCGGTCGAGCTGCTTGCGGGTCGCCGCGTCCAGGTCGGAGGCGAACTGGGCGAAGGCCGCCAGTTCGCGGTACTGCGCGAGGTCGGTACGGATACCGCCCGACAGGCCCTTGATCAGCTTGGTCTGCGCGGCGCCGCCGACACGCGACACCGAGATGCCGGCGTTGATGGCGGGACGGATGCCCGAGTTGAACAGCGAGGTCTCGAGGAAGATCTGGCCGTCGGTGATCGAGATCACGTTGGTCGGCACGAACGCGGACACGTCGCCGGCCTGCGTCTCGATGACCGGCAGCGCGGTCAGCGAACCGGTCTTGCCCTTCACCTCGCCCTTCGTGAAGGCCTCGACGTAGTCGGCGTTCACGCGCGCGGCGCGCTCGAGCAGGCGGCTGTGGAGATAGAACACGTCGCCGGGGAAGGCTTCGCGGCCCGGCGGGCGGCGCAGCAGCAGCGACATCTGGCGATAGGCGACGGCCTGCTTCGACAGATCGTCATAGACGATGACGGCGTGCATGCCGTTGTCGCGGAAATACTCGCCCATGGTGCAGCCGGTGTAGGGCGCGAGGAATTGCAGCGGCGCGGGTTCCGACGCGGTCGCGGCGACGACGATCGAATATTCCATCGCGCCATTTTCTTCGAGCTGGCGCACGATCTGCGCAACCGTCGAACGCTTCTGGCCGACCGCGACGTAGATGCAGTACAGCTTCTTCGACTCGTCGTCGCCGGCGTTCGCCTGCTTCTGGTTGATGAAGGTGTCGATGGCGACGGCGGTCTTGCCGGTCTGACGGTCGCCGATGATCAATTCGCGCTGGCCGCGGCCGACGGGCACGAGGGCGTCGAGCGCCTTTAGGCCGGTCTGGACGGGTTCGTGCACCGAGGTGCGCGGGATGATGCCCGGCGCCTTGACTTCGACGCGCATGCGCTTGTCGGCCTTGATCGGGCCCTTGCCGTCGATCGGATTGCCGAGGCCATCGACGACGCGGCCGAGCAGGCCTTTGCCGACGGGAACGTCGACGATCGTGCCGGTGCGCTTGACCTGGTCGCCTTCCTTGATTTCGGCGTCCGAGCCGAAGATCACGATGCCGACGTTGTCGGCTTCGAGGTTGAGCGCCATGCCCTGCACGCCATTGGCGAATTCGACCATTTCACCGGCCTGGACATTGTCGAGGCCGTGGACGCGGGCGATGCCGTCGCCGACCGAGAGCACCGAGCCGATTTCGCTGACCGTGGCGTCGGTCCCGAAATTGGCGATCTGGTCCTTGATGACCTTGCTGATTTCAGCGGCGCGGATTTCCATTATTCAGCCTTTCATCGCAGTCGCGAAGCTATTGAGACGGGTACGGATGCTGCCGTCGATCAGCTGGCTGCCCAGCTGGACGACGAGGCCGCCGAGAATGGCGGGATCGACGGTCGCCGCGACGGTGACGTCGCGCCCGACACGGGATTTGAGGTTTGCGGTCAGCGTTTTCAGCTGCTCGGCGGTGAGCGGGTGCGCGCTGGTGACCTTCGCGGTCACTTCGCCGCGGTGGTCGGCGACGATCGCGTCGAACGCGTCGATCATCTTGGGCAGATCGGCAAGGCGGCGGTTCTCGGCGAGTACGCCGAGGAATTTGGCGGTCAGCGAATCGAGCTTCATCGCCTTGGCCACCGCGCCGACCGCGTTGGCGGCATCGGTGCGGCCAACCACCGGGCTGGCGATCAGCGCCGACAGGTCGGCCGATTCGGCGAGGCCCGCGCGCAGGTCGCTGAGGCTTTTGGCGACCGCGTCGATCGCGTTCGATTCGCGTGCCAGATCGAACAAAGCGACCGCATAGCGGCCCGCGAGGCCCGCCGTGATGTTGCCTTGAATGCCGCCGGAATTCTCCACGCGTGAAAGTCCTTTGTTGCTATCCCGTGGGGGATGGGTCGCGCTTTTACGGGAGATTCGTCGAATGTCCCCCGCGCGAAGTCGCGGCGCGCCTAGCAACGATTTTGCTGCAATGCAAGGCGGGGGTGGGGACTTATCCCGTCCACTTTTCCACCCGTTCGCCCTGAACTTGTCGAAGGGCCGTCCTTCCTTCAAGATTGGAAAAAGGAAAGACCGTGCTTTGACACGCTCAGCACAAACGAAAGAGGGGCAAAGCCCATGGGCGAAACGATCCGGATGGCAATGGACGATGGCGCCGAAATCGCCGTCTATCACGCCGAGGCCGAAGGCGAACGCCGCGGCGGGCTTGTCCTCATCCAGGAAATCTTCGGGGTCACCGACCATATCCGCGAGATGTGCGACGAGTTTGCCGCCGAGGGCTATGAGGTGCTCAGCCCCGCCTTGTTCGACCGCGAGCATCCAGGGTTCGAGAGCGATTATTCGGGGCCGCAGTTCGACCGCGCAGTGCAGCTGGCGCGCGAGCTGCACCCGTTCGAGCAGAGCCTGAAGGATGCGCAGACGTGCGTCGATGCTTTGAAGGGCAAAGGCCCGGTGTTCATCACCGGCTTTTGCTACGGCGGCTCGGTCGCGTGGCGGATGGCGCAGATCAGCCCCGATGTCGCCGCGGCGAGCGCCTATTACGGCAGCCTGGTGCCGACGATGTTCAAGGACGAGGCGCCGCGCTGCGCCGCCATCGCCCATTTCGGCCGCTTCGACGGCGGCATCCCGATGGACGGGGTCGAGGCGCTGATCGCGAAGGAGCATCCGACCGCGCAGGTCTTTGTCTATGAGGCCGGACACGGCTTCAACAGCGACCGGCGCAAGGATTATCACGAACCAAGCGCCGAGCTGGCGCGCGAGCGGACGTTGATGCTGTTCAAGGCGTGCGGGGGGTGAGCTTCGCCAAGCTTGGTCTGTTTTTCCTCATCTTTGTCGTCGCGGCGACGGCGCTGCTTTACACGCAGCAGCGGCGGCTGATCTTTCCGGCACCGAGCCAATTTCCGCAGGCGGCGCCGCCGGGTTTCCGGCTCGTCCACACGCAGACCGACGACGGACTGCGGCTCACCGCCTTCCATCGCACCGCGCGGCCGGGGCAGCGCACCATCGTCTTCTTCCATGGCAATGGCGACAATCTGCTCGGCGCGATTGAGGCGACGCGCGGTCCGGCCGCGAAGGGCAACGGGCTGATGCTCGCCGAATATCGCGGCTATGGCGGCAACGCCGGATCGCCGGGGGAGGCGGGGCTGTACCGCGATGGCGACGCGGCGATGCGCTGGCTGGCGGCCGAAGGCATCGCGGCGCGCGATGTCATCATCGTCGGCAATTCGATCGGATCGGGACCGGCCACCGAAATGGCGCTGCGCCACGATGTTGCGGCGTTGATGCTCGTATCGGGCTTTTCCAGCCTGCCCGATGTCGTGGGGGAGGCGCTGCCTTTCGTCCCGCACTGGCTGGTACGCGACCGCTTCGACAATGCGGGCAAGCTGGCGCGGGTGAAGGCGCCGGTGTTTCTGATGCACGGCGATGCTGACACATTGGTCAAGCCCGCCAATCTGGCGCGGCTACAGCGGGCGCGACCCGATGCGACTACCGCGCTGGTCGCGGGCGCGGGGCACGAGCTGGTCTATAGCGCGGCGGCGCAGACCATTTTGCAGCAATGGGTCGCCGAAATACCCTGACCTGCTATTTCCCCGCCGCGGCACCGTTCCCCGCCGGCTGGCAGCGATACACCAGCCGTTCGTTCGGGCTGGCGGGCAAGATACTGCGGATCGCATCCTGCTGCGCGGCAAGGCCGGCGAGAGCCTCGGGGTCGGCGGTGCAGCTTTTCAGCGTGACGCCGGCCCGCGTTTCGCGCGCCTTCGCCATCGCTTCGGCGTCGAGCAGATAGCGTTCGACCCGGTAATCGCGGCCGGTCGAATCGATCGACGCGACGGTCACCGTCGCTTCCTCGTTCGGAACCAGGATGCGTTGCCAGCGATCGTCGGCGCCCATCGTATATTGGGTGCGATCGTTGACGCAGCCCGAGGCGCCGATCGTCAGCGGCACGTCGGTTGTTGCCGACACGGTGATGCGGCTGCGGTCGGTGCGGATGGTGCAGACAAAATCGCCCGCGGCGAGTTTCGGTGGCGCGGCGACCGGCGCGGCGGCCGTTTCGGCCGCGATTTCGGCGCGCGCATCGGGGCGGGTGACGAACAGCACCGCCGCGGCGATCATCATTGCCGCACCCGCGCCCCCCGCAATCTTCGCGTTGCGCATATTCCGCTGGCTGTAGAAGAGCAGCGCCGCCCCCGCGGCAAGCGCGCCGATCACGAACAGGACGCCGGCCAGCGCGATGCGGTTTTCGCGCGCGGCCAGCGCCTCCTCTTCGGCGCGCGCCTGCTTCAGCTCGCGGTCGAGTTTGGCGGCGGCGTCCTTGGCGGCGTTGGCCTCGGCACTGGCGCGCGCTTCGGC
>JAHCKJ010000183.1 GCA_026125835.1 Sphingopyxis sp. | reverse complement strand
CGGGAAACATTGCCCCCCGCATCGCGGGAGTCGCCCAAAGAGACGCGATTGGCCGCGTCCCTACTCCATCCGGTGAAAAACTGCCAGCGGCTCAAATGCGCCAGCACCCGCGCCGCAGCGCGGGCGTCGGTCAACGCCAGATGCACCGCATTTTCGCGCCCCAATGCCATAGATAGGGTGCCGCGGTCCACCGGCAAGACTTGGCCCTCGCGCCCCGACCCTTCGGCATCCTCGCCGACGCGCCATGCCTGCGCCAATTTCTTGCGGCCGTCCTCGCCGGCATCGCTCGCGTGGAGGAGCAGGCGGACCTGGCCCTTGCGGGCCGCGGTCTCGATCTTTTCATTGCCGCTGAGCAACGTGCCCGAGCGCGATTCCAGTCCCAGCCGGTCGAGCGTCGCGCGCGCCAGCTGCGCCTCGATCCGCGCGCCCAGGTCATCGGGGATGGTGAAATTGCTGTCGTGAAGCGCGCGCGCCAGCCCGCCTTTCAGCTTGCCCTTGGCCTGCGCCGCTTCGAGTGTGGCGCGATCGACGCCGATCCACGCGCCGCGGCCCGGCGCCTTGCCCAGCACGTCGGGCGCGATGCTGCCATCGGGACCAAGCGCCAAGCGCACAAGCCTTTCGGCCGGCGAAACCTCGCCGGTGATGACGCAGCGCCGTTCAGGCACATGCTGGCCGCGCCGACCAGCGCGGTCTGGTTCGCTCAGACGGTCATTGCGCGGGGTCCGCATCGGCGGCCTCCCCGGTTGCCGGTTCGTCGTCGAACCAGTGCGCACGCGCTGCCATGATGATCTCGTTGCCCTGTTCTTCGCTCAGGCCAAATTCGCCCAGCACGCCGCCCTTGTCCTCGGCGCGCTCGCTGCGCGCCGGGCCGCGGCGGTTGTCGCTGCGCTTCTTGGCGATCAGTTCGTCGGTCGCCAGATCGGCGAGGTCGTCGAGCGTCTTGATCCCCGCCTTGCCCAGCACGACCAGCATCGCTTCGGTCAGGTGCGGCATGGTCGCCAGATCGTCTTCGACGCCCAGCTCGCGGCGTTCGGCGCGCGATGCTTCCTCGCGGCGCTCCAGCCCTTCCAGCGCGCGGCTTTGCAGTTCCTGCGCCAGTTCGTCGTCAAAGCCTTCGATGCTCGCCAGTTCGTCGATGCCGACATAGGCAACTTCTTCCAGCTCGCTGAACCCTTCGGCGACCAGCAGCTGCGCCAGCGTTTCGTCGACGTCCAGCTCTTCCTGGAACATCGTCGAACGCTCGACGAATTCGCGCTGGCGCTTTTCGCTCGCGTCGGCTTCGGTCATGATGTCGATCTGGCTGCCGGTCAGCTGGCTGGCGAGACGGACGTTCTGGCCGCGGCGACCGATGGCAAGGCTCAGCTGGTCGTCGGGAACGACGACTTCGATGCGGCTGTCATCCTCGTCGATAACGACGCGCTGGACCGTCGCCGGCTGCAGCGCGTTGACGACGAAGGTCGCGGTGTCTTCGGACCAGGGGATGATGTCGATCTTTTCGCCCTGCATTTCCTGCACCACCGCCTGCACACGGCTGCCCTTCATGCCGACGCAGGCGCCGACCGGGTCGATGCTGCCGTCATAGCTGATGACGCCGATCTTGGCGCGGCTGCCCGGGTCGCGCGCGGCGGCCTTGATCTCGATGATCCCGTCGTAAATTTCGGGGACTTCCTGCGCGAACAACTTTTTCATGAAGTCGGGGTGCGCACGCGACAGGAAAATCTGCGGCCCGCGCGTTTCGCTGCGCACCGACAGGATCAGCGCGCGGACGCGGTCACCGACGCGCATCAATTCGCGCGGGATTTGCTGGTCGCGGCGGATGACGCCTTCGGCGCGGCCGAGGTTGACGACGATATGGCCGAATTCGACCGACTTCACGACCCCGGTGATCAGCTCGCCGGCGCGGTCCTTGAATTCTTCAAACTGGCGCGCGCGGTCGGCTTCGCGGACTTTCTGGAAAATTACCTGCTTCGCCGACTGGGCGTCGATGCGGCCCAGGTCGACCGCGGGCAGCGGGTCGACGATGAAGTCGCCGATCTTGGCGTCCTTCTGCAATTTCTGCGCGGCAGCCAGGTCGACCTGCTTGAAATAATCCTCGACCGCCTCGACGACCTCGACGACGCGCCACAGGCGCAGGTCGCCGGTCTGCGGGTCCAGCTTGGCGCGAATGTCGTTCTCGGCGCCATAGCGGGCGCGCGCGGCGCGCTGGATCGCTTCCTCGATCGCCTCGATGACGATACCCTTGTCGATCATTTTCTCGCTGGCGACGCTGTTGGCAATCGCGAGCAGCTCGGCCTTGTTGGCGGAAATGGCAGTGGCCATCAGTCCTGTCCTTCTTCTTCCAGTTCGTCCGCACCCTCGACCGAGAGCGGAACCGTTGCGGCAATCAATTTGTCGGTCAGCACCAGCTTCGCCGTGTCGATCGCGTCGAACGGCAATCGATGCTGCACCCCTTCCTTGTCCAAAATCGTGACGGTATCGCCGTCGATGCCGACCAGCTCGCCATTGAAACGCTGGCGCCCGTCGCGCTTTTCCTTGAGCGCCACCTTCGCCTCGTGCCCCGCCCAGTCGGCGAAGTCGGCGCGGCGGGTCAGCGGCCGGTCGATCCCCGGCGACGACACTTCCAGCCGATACGCCTGGTCGATCGGATCCTTGCCCGCTTCCTCCAGCGCGTCGAGCCGGTCCGAAATGCGGCGCGACAGGTCGGCGCAATCGTCGATCGTCAACTGGCGCGTCTCGGGCCGCTCGGCCATCACCTGCAACGTCGGGTCGCTCTCGCCCCCGAAAAAGGCGACGCGCACGAGCGCAAGCCCCATCGCCTCGGCTTCGGGCGCGATAATCGCATGAAGGGCGTCCAGATCGACCAAATTCAATTCCGTTGTCGATGGCCCGAAAGCATGGGGGTATCGCCGCCGCGGCCCGCGGCCCCGACGTCCCAACTGGCTGACCATGTCAAGAAGTAGGGCGCATATAGGCAGCGCGGCACGAGTCGGCAAGGGAAAACGGGCAAAGACGACCGGTGCCGCGATTATCCATGTTGCAACATTTTGTTGGCGTTTGCGCGTATAAGGCGGATTGGCGGCGCCCTGCGCGAATCAGACGGGCAAACGCGCCGATGGAATTTGAAACACGCATGAAACCCGAACTGACCCTCACCGCCCGCTCGACGTGGCGCGATCCGCGGCCCGAAAAGCCGGTGGGGCCGGGTCGCGGCTTCTGGGCGGCGATCGCGGCGGCGGTGACCGTGGCCTGTCTGGCGATGCTCCTCTCCGCCGGGCAATTGCGCGCGCCCGCCATGTTCGGGCCGTACAGCGTCACCGTCCCGCTCGACTTTCGCGCCTATGATCCGGCGCGCTGGGCGATCATGAATGCCGAGGATTATCAGGACGCGCTCAAGATCGACCCGACGCTGCCTGATCCCGCGACCATCGGATATGGCGATGCCGTGGCGCAGCCACCTGTCGATCCGGCCCAGTTGCGCGGCCAGGCGCTGGTCGGCCCGCCCGCCACCTCCTATGCCTTTCGCGGCCTCACCGCGCTCGACCGCGAACGCGCCCATTATTGCCTGACCGCGGCCATTTATTACGAGGCAGCGTCGGAAACAGACGACGGGATGCGCGGCGTCGCGCAGACGGTGCTCAACCGCGTCCGCCATCCCAGTTTTCCCAACACCGTGTGCGGCGTCGTGTTCCAGGGGTCGGACCGCGCCGGCGTCTGCCAGTTCACCTTCAGCTGCGACGGCGCGATGGCGCGCACGCCCAGCCGGACCAACTGGCTGCGCGCCAGCCGCGTAGCCTCTGCGGCGCTGGGCGGCTATGTCTTTCCGGGCGTCGGCCTTGCCACCCATTACCATACCACCGCGATCTGGCCGCGCTGGGGCAAGAGTCTGGTGATGACCAATATCGTCGGCGCCCATATCTTCCACCGCTGGCGCGGCCGCTGGGGGATGCCCGACGCGTTCCGCGCACCCTATCCCGGCCGCGAGCCGGTGCCCGGCCCCTATCTGCCGCTGGCGCAGCAACTGGCGATCCTGAAGGGCCAGGGATTACCGCCCGGTGCGGGGCCGGCGCCGCTGCTGACCGGCCCCGCCGCCACGCTGCCCGACGTCGCCGCGGCACCGTTGCCGGGCGCAATGACCCCCGCCGCACCCGTGCCCGCGCCGCCTGTCACCACGCCCGCTGCGCCGACCTATGCCGACCCGCGGCTAAACCAGTCGGGTCAGATCCGCGAAGAATTTCGCGGCAGCGGAGAGTGGAAACGCTGACCGGAAACGTCTAGCCTGCCCGCCACAGGACAGGGAGGCTGCGATGGGACATGTCAAAGGCATCGGCGGGCTGTTTTTCCGGGCGCGCGACCCCGATGCGCTCAACGCCTGGTACAAGGAACGGCTCGGCATCGGCGGCGGGTGCAGCGCCGACGACAATGTACCGCCCAACGAATGGGTGTGGAACGTCGCCGCGGGACCGCTGGTGTTCAGCGCGTTCAAGGCCGACACCGATTATTTTGCCGCCGACAAGCAACATATGCTGAACCTGCGCGTCGACGACCTCGACGCGGTGCTCGCGCCGTTTCGCGACGCGGGCGAAGAGATTATCACCAAAGCCGAATGGGACGACCCGGCCGTCGGCCGCTTCGCGCGCGTCCATGATCCCGAGGGCAATCCGATCGAGCTGTGGGAACCGCCGCAGACCTGA
>JAHCKJ010000182.1 GCA_026125835.1 Sphingopyxis sp. | reverse complement strand
GCGACACGGTCGCAGGTGGCATAGAGCGAGTCGAGGTCGTGGGTGATGAGGAACACGGTCAGCCCCATCGTATCGGCGAGCTCGCGGATCAGCTCGTCGAACTTGGCGGCGCCGATCGGGTCGAGGCCGGCGGTCGGCTCGTCGAGGAACAGCAGCGCGGGGTCGAGCGCCAGGCTGCGCGCCAGCCCTGCGCGCTTGACCATGCCGCCCGACAGCTCGGCGGGATATTTCGGCCCGGCATCGGGGGGCAGGCCGACCATCGCGACCTTGTAGGCGGCGATTTCGTCGAGCAGCCGCTGGTCGGTACGCGGATAATATTCGCGCAGCGGCACCTGGATATTTTCGGCGACGCTCAGCGTCGAGAACAGCGCCCCGCCCTGGAACATCACGCCCCAGCGGCGGCGCAGGTCGCGCGATTCCTCTTCGTCGGCGATTGTGTCGAGCGTCTTGCCATAAACCTCGATCTCGCCCGCCGCGGGTGTTTGCAGGCCGATGATCGACCGCATCAGCACCGATTTGCCGGTGCCCGATCCGCCGACCACGCCCAATATCTCGCCCGACCGCACGTCGAGGTCGAGCCCGTCGTGGATCACCGCGTCGCCGAACCGGTTGACGAGGCCGCGAATGCGGATCGCATAGTCGAAACTGTCGGGGCGAACCGCATCGGCCGCGGCCAGTTCTTCGGCCAGTTTCTGGTCGATCTCGTCGCTCATCAATTCCATCCGATCGACGAAAAGAAGACCGCGAAAAACGCGTCGAGGACGATGACGAGGAAGATCGCGGCGACAACCGCCGATGTCGTGCGGCTGCCGACCTCCTCGGCATTCTGGCGCACCTGCATCCCCTCGTAACAACCGGTCACGCCGATCAATATGCCGAACACCGGCGCCTTGATCAGCATCGCCCAGAAATCGGTCATCGGAATGATGTCGCGCAGCAGCTGGACATAGGTGACCGGCGGAATATCGAGCCCGACCCAGCAAAACACCCCGCCGCCGATGATCGCACAGATGCTGGCGTAAAAGCCGAGCAGCGGCATCAACAGCGTTGCCGCGGCGACGCGCGGCAGCACGATCGCCTCCATCGGCGACACGCCGATCGTCCGCATCGCGTCGATTTCCTCGGTCAGTTTCATCGTGCCGATCTGCGCGGCAAAGGCGCTGCCCGACCGGCCCGCGACCATGATCGCGGTCATCAGCAGGCCCAGTTCGCGGATCGAGGCGCGCCCGACCAGGTTGATGGTGAACACCTCGAGCCCGAACTGGCGCAGCTGCACCGCGCCCTGCTGCGCGACGACAATGCCGATCAGAAAGCTCATCAGGCCGATGATCGGCAGCGCATCGACCCCGACGGTCTGGAACCGCGTGACGATCGAATGCCAGCGCAGCCGCCGCCGCGCGCGCAGCTGGGTGCCGAGCGCCAGAATCATCGCGCCGAAAAAGCCGACGATGCCGACCAGCTCGCGCCACACGGCGATGCTCGCGATGCCGACCTGTTCGAGCATACGGACCAGCGGCGGGCGGCGGTCGCGGTGGACGCGATATTCGCTCTTGTCGCTGGCCAGCGCATCGAGCAGCCGCTGCGCCTCGGGGCTGGCACCGTTCACCTTGGCGCCATGTTCGTTGACCGTGCGCGTGACGATCCACGCGCCCACCGTATCGATTCGTTCGAGCGCCGACAGGTCGAGCGACGCGATCGGCCCGACCGCTTCCAGCCGCGCGGGCAAATCGCCGAGCCGCGCCAGCGTCAGCCTGCCGGTGAAGCGGATGTCGGCACCGTCGGCGCCTTCGCTCTGTTCGAAATCCGCCTTCGCCACCATCGTGCGGAGGACATTGTATTATTTGCCATGCGACGGCAAGCGAATCCCGTTTCGTCTTGCCGCTGCCCCGCGCGGGATTATGATTGCCCGATGGAAAGCCCGCCCAGCCCCCCGGCACCGCAATATCTGCACCGCGTGGCCATGTATGACATGGATCGTACAATAACCCGATCAGGGACCTACAGCGGGTTCTTGATCCATGTTGCGCGGCGTCGGCAGCAATGGCGGCTGCTACTCCTTCCCCTCGTCGGCCTCGCCGGGATCGCCTATGCGCTGCGCCTGATCAACCGGTCGCGGCTGAAGGCGATCAACCTCCGCCTGCTGGTCGGCGACCGTTTCGCGCGCGCCGAAATCGCGCCGCTCGCCGAAAGCTATGCCGACAAGGTGGTGGCGCGCGGGCTGCACCCCGCCGCGCTCGAACAGATCGCCGCCGACCGCGCCGCGGGATACCGGCTGCTGCTCGCGACGGCATCGTTTCACTTGTATGTCGATGCGATTGCCAAGCGGCTGGGCATCGAGGATGTGCTGGCGACCGAACTCGACGAGCCCGACGGCGCCGACCATATCCATGCCCGTCTGGCGGGCGACAATTGTTACGGCGACGCGAAGTTTGCGCGCATCGACGGCTGGATGGCCGCCAATGCGATCACGCGCGACGCGGCGCATATCCGGGCCTATTCGGACCATGTGTCCGATCACCCGATGCTGCGCTTTGCCGACGAGGCGGTCGCCACGACCCCGTCGCGCGGACTCAGGAAACTGGCGCCGCAAATGGGCTGGACGGTGGTCGACTGGCGGGGGAAACGGTCCCGTTAAAATCGCTCGCAATGACGCGTTCAAACCGCGTCCAGGGCCTGCGCGAAATCGGCGATCAGATCGTCGGCATCCTCGATGCCGATCGACACGCGCACCAGATTGTCGGTGATCCCCAGCGCCGCCTTGCGCGCGTCGGGAACGGACAGGTGGGTCATCGCCGCGGGGTGGCTGGCGAGCGTTTCGGTGCCGCCCAGGCTGACCGCGAGCTTGGCGATCTTGAGCGCGTCGAGGAAGCGGAAGCTCTCCGCCTCGCCGCCCTTGATGAACAGTGAAAAGGTCGATCCGGCGCCGGTGCAATGGCGGTCGAAAATATCCTTCTGCGGCCCGTCGGGCAGGAAGCCGAGATAGCCGAGGCCGTCAACCTTGGGATGATCGCGGAGGAAGGCGCAAACCTTTTCGGCATTTTCGCCCGCGCGGCTCATGCGCAGTTCGACGGTTTCCAGGCTGCGCAGCAGCATCCACGCGGTGTTGGGGTCGCAGATCGTGCCGATCGTATTGCGCATCATGCGAATGGGACCGAGCCAATGCTTCGATCCCAGCACCCCGCCCGCGACCAGATCGCTGTGCCCGCCGGCATATTTGGTCAGGCTGTAGAGGACGATGTCGGCGCCATGCGCCAGCGGCTTCGACCACAAGGGGCCAAGGAACGTGTTGTCGATCGCGATCGGCGGCCGCGCGCCTTCGGCAAAGGCGGCGTCGGTCGCGGCGCGCATCGCTTCGACATCGACCAGCGCGTTGGTCGGATTTGCGGGGCTTTCCAGATAGACCATCGCGACCTTGCCGCCCTGATCGGCGGCCATCTGCTTGGCTCGGACGAGGATCGCGTCCATCTCTTCACGCGACGCTTCGGCGGGGAAATCGACGTAAGTGGCACCGAAGCGCGACAGGATGCGGGCGATCAGCGTCTCGGTCGCGGCATAGAGCGGCCCCGAATGGACGATGACGTCGTTCATGCTGACATGCGCGAGCAGTAGCGTGGCGATCGCCGACATGCCGCTGGAGAACACCAGCGCATCCTCCGCCTTTTCCCATACGCCGAGCCGCGCTTCGAGAATCTCCTGATTCGGCCCGTTGAAGCGCGAATAGACGAGGCCGTCGGCGCCGCCGGGGCGCTTGCCGGTGATTCCCTCGAAATGGCGCTTGCCCGCCGCCGCGCTTTCGAAGGCAAAGGTCGAGGTGAGGAAGACCGGCGGCTTGAGCGAGCCTTCGGACAGCATCGGGTCATAACCATAGCCCATCATCAACGTCGCCGGCGACAGGGTGCGCCCGCCGATTTCGGTCACGTCCTGCTTGGGCTTGCGGCGCGGGGTGGTGCCGGTGAGGTCGCTGTTGTCGATCGGGGGCATGAAGATTTCCTTGGGGCTGGATTAGTTTCGCTTGCAACTAGCGCCCTTTGCCCCACGCGTCACCCCAGCATTGCTATCGCCCAGATCACCCCGATCAGCAGCGGCACGCCGATGATGTCGAGCGCCAGCCCCGATTTCAACATGCGGGGAAGGGCGATATGGCCCGTCGCCCATGCCAGCGCGTTCGGCCCCGTCCCCGACGGCAGCATGAAGCCCCAGCTCGCCGCCATCGCCACCGGCAGCGCGAGCAGCACCGGATCGACACCGGTGGCGGCGATCAATGCGGCGAGCACCGGCATGATGCCGCTCGCGGTCGCGACATTGCTGGCAAATTCGGTGATGAGGATGGTGAGCGCGACGATGATCGCCGCGAGCGCGATCGTCGGGATGCTGCCGAGCGGCGCGAGCACGGCGCCCAGCCATGCGGCCAGCCCGCTTGCAGTGATCGCCGCCGCGAGCGCAAGCCCGCCGCCGAACATCATGATCACCCCCCATGGCGCGCGGTCGGCCTCTTTCCAGACCAGCAGCGGGCGGCCGGTGCCGTCGGGCAGCACGAACAGCAGCAGGCTGCCCGCGATGGCAATGGTGCCGTCGGTCAACGCGCCCTTGGGCAGAAACGGTTCAAGCCACGGCTGCGCCACCCAGGCGAGGAAGACGAGCAGGAAGACCGGAACGACGCGGCGTTCGGCAGTCGACCAGATCGCCTGCTTGCCAAGCGCGGCGGCGGCGCCCTGTCCGTCGAATGCGTGTGCGGACAGCCGCTGTACC
>JAHCKJ010000181.1 GCA_026125835.1 Sphingopyxis sp. | reverse complement strand
GTTGGAAACGGCCATCGGGCTGAAGGACGGCCAGTTCGGCATCGACATCCAGCGTGTTATAGGCGCCCTCCAATGCCACCTGCCAGTCGGTGCCGCCCGCGCTGCGCCAGCCATATTCGCCGCGCAGGATCGATTCGCTTTCGTCGGCGGTCCGCTTGAACCGCTCGCCGCTGCGCCCGCCGACCGCGCGGTCGACGATGAAGGTGTCAACAAAGGGGCTGTGTTCGAAGCGGTAAAGGCCGATCACCTTCAACCGCCCGTTGCCAAGTCCCAGTTCATAATCACCACCGATGTCGTAATTATGTTCGTCCTCGGTAAAGCGGTAATCCTCGTTGACCCGTCCGTTGCCTGGTTGCACCGATGTGCCGCGCACCTGTCGCTCGATCAGCTGCAGCTGGCCGCCCAGATTGACGTTCCATTTGTTGCCGTCCGCGGTTGTCCGCGCCAGCGCCAGGGAAAGGCGCGGCCGGTCGCCGTAATAGCTGGCAAATTCGTCGCGCACGAATGACAGATTGCCGTTGCCGTCAAACCGCTGCTCCGGTCCCCAATGTCCCTGTCGGCTCGCCTCGTTCTTCAGGCTGACGGTCAACTGGCTGCCGCCGACCTTGCCGGTGGTCGAAATCTCGCCGTTGAGCCAGTTTTTCTCCAGCCGCGGGCGCCACTCGGGTTGCCAGCGGACCGTTGTCTGGAATCCACCTGTCGCGGTTCCCGCCACGAGCACGACATTGGCGACCTGGCCGGTCAGGCCCGGCACGTTCAGGCTCGCGCCGTCGACGATGTCGATATAGGCGACCTGCGTCGCCGCGATCCGTTGCAGCGCGCTGCGGGCATCGGTGGACTTGTTGGCGATGCGCTCGCCGTTGATCAGGACATTCTGCGTCGCCTGTCCCAGCCCGCGGTCGCCGCCGTTGGTACCGGTGACGATGGCGAAACCCGGCACCTTCTCCACCATGTCGAGCGCGGTACGCGGCGCAAAACGGTCGAAATCGGCGGCGGCGTAGCGCTGGCCGCCGGTCGCGGGCAGGGCTGGCTCCGCCGCGACCGGCGCTTGATTCGCCAGCGCCGGGGCACTCGCCCATGCGACCGCTACACCGATTGACAGTCTCCAGGCAATCGCCCGCATAATCCCTCCCACACAAGCGCGACGCAATAAAATTGCACCAGCGGCTTCATAAGGGACGGTGTCGCAAAATTATGTCACAATATCCACGAACGGTCGGTGACCATCGATCAGTACCCGACCGGACTCTTTTCAATCGCGCAGCAGCTCGTTGATCCCGGTCTTGGCGCGCGTCCTGGCATCGACGCGCTTGACGATCACCGCGCAGTACAGCGACGGGCCGGGCGACCCGTCGGGCAGCGGCTTGCCGGGCAGCGATCCCGGGACGACGACCGAATAAGCGGGGACTTCGCCCATGAACACCTCGCCCGTCGCGCGGTCGACGATCTTGGTCGAGGCGCCGAGGTAGACCCCCATCGACAGCACCGCGCCCTCGCGGACGATCACCCCTTCGGCGACCTCGGCGCGCGCGCCGATAAAGGCGCCGTCCTCGATAACCACCGGTCCGGCCTGCAGCGGTTCGAGCACGCCGCCGATCCCGGCGCCGCCCGAAAGATGGACGTTGGCGCCGATCTGCGCGCAGCTGCCGACGGTGGCCCAGGCATCGACCATCGACCCCTCGCCGACATAGGCGCCGATATTGACGAAGCTCGGCATCAGCACCGCGCCCCTGCTGATAAAGGCGCCGCGGCGAACGATCGATCCGGGAACGGCGCGGAAGCCCGCGTCGCGGAAACGGTTTTCGCCCCAACCGGCGAATTTCGACGGCACCTTGTCCCACCAGGTGGCGCCGCCGGCGCCGCCGTCGATGATTTCCATTTCGTTGAGGCGGAACGACAGCAGCACGGCTTTTTTCAGCCACTGGTTGACCTGCCAGGTGCCGCCCTCATCACGCTCGGCGACGCGCAGACTGCCGTCGTCTAGTCCGGCAAGCGCGGTTTCGACGGCATCGCGCACTGCGCCCGTCGTCGCCAGCCCCAAAGTGTCGCGCGTGTCCCATGCGGCGTCGATCGTCATTTGCAGGTCGGTCGTCATGAAATCCCCCAGGGTGCAGGCAAGCTATCGAGCCAGTCGGCGATGTCGCTGGCATGAAAATCGACATGGCTTGGCAGGTGGTCGCGATGGCCGCTTTCGCTGCCATTGTCCAGCCAGACGGTCGTCATGCCGAGCGCTTTTGCGGGGGTCAGGTTGCGCGCCATATCCTCGACGAAGATGCTCTTCGCCGGATCGACGCCCAGATGCGCGATCATCATGGCATAGGCGGCGGCATCGGGCTTTGGCGTATAGCGCGTGATCCTGATGTCGCAGATGCCGTCGAACAGATCGGCGATCCCGCGCGCCGCGAGCACGCGCGCCGCATAATCGGCATCGGCGTTGGTAAAGACCAGCTTGCGGCCCGGCAGCCGCGCCAACCCGGCGCGCAGCCGTTCGTCGGGCGCGATCCGGTCGAGCGCGATGTCATGCACATCGACAAGGAAATCCTCGGGATTGACGTCATGGTGGCGCATCAGCCCCGCCATCGTCGTGCCATGATCGTGGAAATATTGCTTCTGCACCCGCCGCGCCTCGGCCGCGTCGCAACCCAGCAACCGCATGATGAAGGCGCCCATCCGCTCGTCGATCAGGTCGAACAGTCGCGCCTCGGGCGAATAGAGCGTGTTGTCCAGATCGAAGATCCAGCTGTCGATATGGTCGAGCGAAACGGACATGGCGGAGCAGCGCATAAAGGCCGGGGTGCGCGGCGGCAAGGCGGAGCTGCCGCTGCGGTACCCGCCGCCGCGCCGACGGACGGAAAAGCGACGCACCGTCAAACCACCGGTTAACCGCAAAGCGCTATGGTCGTCACCGTGGCTGCGCTACAAGGCAGCAATCGGCACAAGGGGAAGGTGATGACCCACAAGCGTCAACGCGCCAGCGAGCGGCGAATCGCGAAAAGCCCGCTGCCGCTTTTGCTGGGCTTGACCGCCAGCTTGCTCGCGGGTTGCGGTGGTGGAGGCGGGGCACGGCCCGCGCCGACCCCGGCACCGCCCTCGGCGCCCGCACCATCACCCACGCCCACGCCGACCCCCACACCCACGCCGCCGCCCGCCGGAAATTTCAACACGGCCGAGGTGCGGCGATCCGACGGGGTCAATTTCCACGGCGCGATCACCGCCTATCAGGCGGGCGCGACGGGGCAGGGGATATTGGCAGGGGTCGTCGACGACGGCATCGACGAGGACAGCCCCGAATTTGCCGGGCGCATCTCGCCCCTGTCCGCCGACGTGGCGGGATCGCGTGGGATCAATGGCGAGGGCAGCCACGGCACCAATGTCGCGCAGGTATTGCTGGGCGCAAAGAATGACGCGGGGACGATGGGCATCGCCTATAACGCCGGCCTGCTCGTGCTGCGCGCCGACCGGCCGGGCAGCTGCGCGACGGAGAATCCGGGCACCGAGGAAAGCGGCTGTCAGTTTGCCGGCAGCGCCATCGCCGCCGCGCTCGACCGCGCGGTCACCGCCGGTGCGCGCGTCGTCAACATCTCGCTCGGCGGCGACGATCCGCCGGGCGCGACGCTGCGCAGCGCGGTGCAGCGCGCGACCGCCGCCGGGGTGATCATCATCCTGTCGGCGGGCAACGAGGGCGACACGACCGCGAACGGCAATGATCCGAACAATCCGGGCCGCTTTGCGCAGGGGATGCGCGACGCGGGTGGCGGGCTGGTCATCATCGCCGGGTCGGTCGACAAGAATGGCGCCAGCTCGCCCTTCAGCAATCGTGCGGGTGCCTATTCGGCCTCCTATCTGTCGGCGCTCGGCGAAGGCGTGTGCTGCGCCTATGAAAACGGCGTACTCAAGACCCAGGGCAATTTCGTCTTTCTGCTCAACGGGACCAGCTTTGCCGCCCCGCAGGTCGCCGGCGCGGTCGCCTTGCTGGCTCAGGCATTTCCGAACCTGTCGAGCCAGCAGATCGTGCAATTGCTCTATCAATCGGCGCGCGACGCCGGGGCGGCGGGCGAGGATGCGGTCTTCGGGCGCGGTATCCTCGACATCGCGCGCGCGTTCCAGCCGATGGGCGCGACGACGCTGGCGGGAACCACGACCGCAGTCGATCTGGGCCAAGCGCTCGGGATGCTGGGCGGGCCGATGGGCGATGCGGGGGCGGGCCGGGCAGGGGCGGTGACCCGCCTGGTCACCGACGGCTTCGGCCGCGCTTTCCATGTCGATTTCGGCCAGTCGCTGGCGCCGCGCCGCCCCGATTTCAAGCTGGCGGGGGCGATCGACGGGCTAGTGCGCCAGCAAAGCGCCGCCAGCCGCGCGACGGCGCTGTCGCTGGTGACGGCGCCGGGGCTGGGCGGGGGTGACGCGTTGGCAGGCCTGTCGTTCCACGATGCGGCGCGCGCGCGGACGCTGGCCGCATCGGTCGTGACCCGCCTCGACGCACAAACGCGGATCGGCTTTGCCGCCGGGCGCGGCACGGGGGGCTTGCTGGCGGGCGAGCGCGGCGACAGCGGCCATGCGATGCTGATTGGCGATGGCGCCCATGAAGGGTTGGGTTTCGCCGCGCAGCCCGGAATCGGGGCGATGCTGCGCCGCCGCGTTGCGGGCGGCCATCATGTCACGCTGCTGATGGAGGATGGCTGGGTGTCGGGCGTGCGTTGGCAGGACGATCCGGTGCTGCGCTATCGTTCGGGCCGCGACAGCCGCTACCAGCGGATCGGCGCCGCGTGGGACGG
>JAHCKJ010000180.1 GCA_026125835.1 Sphingopyxis sp. | reverse complement strand
GCAGGAACGTCCCCCGCTCGGGATCGACCGCAAAGCTGTGGACGCTGGTGAGCAGCCCCGAACGGACAATGAAGGTGCCGACCATCGACATCGAAAAGCCGATCACCGCGAGCATCACCGTCCAGGCGCGCAAGGCATTGCGGGTCGCCGTGACCGCGACCGAATGGAGCAAGGCGGCGCCGGCCAGCCACGGCACCAGCGACACATTCTCGACCGGATCCCAGAACCACCAGCCGCCCCACCCAAGCTCGTAATAGGCCCAGTAACTGCCCGCGGTGATCCCGATGGTCAGGAAAATCCAGCTGAACAGCACCCACGGCCGCATCGCACGGGCAAAGGCCGGGCCAATCTCGCGCGTGACCAGCGCGCCGACGGCAAAGCTGAACGCGACCGACAGCCCGACATAGCCGACGTAGAGCGTCGGCGGGTGGAAGGCCAGCCCGATGTCCTGCAACAGCGGATTCAATCCCTGCCCGTCGGGCGGCGCCACCGGCAGCCGGTTGAACGGGTTCGACGAGAATAGCAAAAAGGCGAAGAATCCAAGGCTCAGCGCCGCCTGCGCCGCCAGCGTCGCGATCAGTGTATCTTCTCGCAGCCGCTTTTCGAACAAGGCGATCAGCGCGCCCGACAGGCACAGGATCGTCAGCCACAACAGCATCGATCCTTCGTGATTGCCCCACGTACCGGCGACCTTGAAAATCATCGGTTTCAGGCTGTTGCTGTTGCGCGCGACCAGTTCGACCGACATGTCGGACCGTACGAACAGCGCGATCAACAGCCCGAAAGCGGTAGCAGTGAGCACCCCCTGCGCCACGCTGGCGGGGCGGACCAGTGCTGCCAGCCCGGCCTGTCCGCCGCGCACGTAAAGCACCCCGGCAACGAGCGACAGGCACGCAAGCGCCGCAGCGATCCAGAGGAGCGCAAGGCCGAGTTCGGCGATCATTGGATCGTCGCCCCCGCGAAGGCGGGGGCCGCTGCCAGGTTGGCGCAAGGTCTCTTGCGGTCCCCGCCTTCGCGGGGGCGACGATTATTCTTCGGCGTCACGCCGTCGGCGCCTTCATATTCTTTGGCATCTCGCCCATCTGCGGCGGCATATAGCGTTCGTCATGCTTTGCCAGGATGCGGTCGGCAACGAAGGTTCCGTCGGCGCGCATCCTGCCGTCGGCGACCATGCCGCCCTCTTCGCCGAACAGGTCGGGCACGATGCCGGTAAATTCGACCGGCACCGACGCCTTGCCGTCGGTGGCGACGAAACGGATTGTCAGCCCGTCGCTCTGGCGCTGGATGCTGCCTGCGGCGACCATACCGCCCAGCCGCATCGGTTCGCCAACGGCCGCTTTGCCGCCCTGGATCTCGACCGGTGTCCGGAAATAAGCGGCCTCGTCGCGCAGCGCGCTCGCGCCTAGCACGCCCGCTCCCGCAATCCCAGCGACAGCGAACAGCGCAAGCACCAGCCGTTGGTGTTTCGCCTTCATGACCGGTCCCGCCGCAGCGCTTCGCTACGCCGTTCGGCCTTCGCCATCGCGCGCCAGCTCGACCACAGCACAGCGCCGGTGAGCAGCACCGTCAGTCCGTAAGCTGCCGTCACATAGGCCCATTGGCCGCTGCCGCTTATCACCCCCGTCACGCGTCAATCCTCCTCGTCGGCGAGCCGCCGCAGCCGCGCCGCGACACGGTTGTCGGCGATGATCCGCCGCATGCGCATCAGCACGATGGCGCCGAATAACAGCGAAAAGCCCAGCAAGGTCAAGCCCAGCGGCCACAGCAGCGCATTGTCGATGCTCGACCCGCGCAGCGTGATGCTCGGCCCCTGGTGCAGGCTGTTCCACCACACGACGCTGCGGTTGATGATCGGAATGTTGATCGCGCCGACCAGCGCATAGATCGCCGCGCCGCGCGACAGCGACCCGCCCTGCCGCTGCCCCTCGTCGCCATTGGTCAGCGCGATGAAACCGGCGTAGAGGAACAGCAGGACCAGCATCGACGTCATCCGCCCGTCCCATTCCCACCAGGTGCCCCAGGTCGGCTTGCCCCAGATCGATCCGGTCGCAAGGCACAGCGCGGTGAACAACATCCCCGGCACCGCGATCGCGCGCGCCGCAATGCCCGAGAGCGGATGCCGCCACACCAGCTGGATCAGCCCTGCCAGCGCGAGCGACGTCCAACCGCCCATGCCGAGCCACGCCGACGGCACATGAACATACAGAATGCGGGCGGTTTCGCCCTGCTTGTAATCTCCGGGCACCTGGGTCAGTCCGGCCCATGCTCCCGCCAGCACCAGAAACAGACCAAGGCCGAGCAGCCACGGCGTCAAAGGTCGGGCGATTGCCAGAAAACGGGTGGGATTCGCATAAGCGTGCATCGCGGCGAGAGCCTTAGGCGACGCGACGGCAGCGGTCCAGCCAATTGCGGATTTCTGTCTGGTTATAATGGTATCGATAACCTCAGCATCTTGTAATTTTCTGTCTTGCTATGCCATTGATATGTGTCTCAATTGCCACAATTGTCACAAAAAGGTAAGATACGACCGCGACGGCACCGGATTCGAGTGGCCATCACAGTCTTTCGCATCAATCCTATCGTGGCCGGCCGCTTCGGCCATTCACAATAAGGGGCCACTTATGCGAAACACTTCCCGAATCCCGTCGCTCGCGCTTGCCGCAGCGCTGATCGCCGGCGGCGGCATCGCCGCTCCCGCCGTCGCCCAGGACGGCGCCGGCGACACGTCGGACAGCGCCACCATCATCGTGACCGGCACCCGTCGCACCGACCGGACGGTCGCCGACAGCACGGTGCCGATCGACGTTATTTCCAGCGAAGCGCTGCAGAACAGCGGCACCACCGAAACCAACCGGCTGCTCAACCAGCTTGTCCCCTCCTTCAACTTCCCGCAGCCGTCGCTAACCGACGGCACCGACTCGCTGCGCCCTGCCACGCTGCGCGGCCTCGCACCCGACCAGGTGCTGGTGCTGGTCAACGGCAAGCGTCGCCATCTCTCCTCGCTGCTCAACCTCAACGGCTCGGTCGGACGCGGTTCGTCGGGCGTCGACATGAACACTATTCCGCCGCTCGCGATCGACCGGATCGAGGTGCTGCGCGACGGCGCCGCCTCGCAATACGGGTCGGATGCCATCGCGGGTGTCATCAACATCCAGCTCAAGCGCCGTGATGGCGGCCGCGCCCAGATCAGCTACGGCAAATATATCACGACCATGGAGGATGTCGCGCAGGTCGCCAGCGTCGCGCCGACAACGACCGCCAATGGCGATCCCGTCATCACCTTCACCGGCCGCGATCGCAAACGCCGCGACGGCGACACCTATACTTTTGCGACGAACATCGGCCTGCCGGTTGGCGCGGGCGGCTATTTCAACGTGACCGCCGAATATAAGGACCGGGCACCGACCAACCGCTCCGGCCCCGATATTCGCCGCAACTACGCCGGGATCGGCGATCCCCGCGAGACCACATTCAACCGCTATGCCCACCGCTTCGGCGACGGTGAATCAAAGGACATGAATTTCTTTTTCAACGCCGGCATGGATGTCGGCCCCGGGTTCGAGCTTTACAGTTTCGGCAGCTACGGCGTTCGCGACGCGAACGGTGCCGGCTTCTATCGCCGCGCGCTCGACGTGCGGAACGCCGACTGGGCAAATGGCGGCCAGCCTTTCTATCCCGACGGCTTCCTGCCGCTCATCACCAGCGAAATCCGTGATATCGCGATCGCCGGCGGGGTGCGCGGCGAAACGGCAGGCTGGAACCTCGACCTGTCGATCAACTATGGCACCAACCGTTTGAATTACGGGGTCGAAAACAGCTTCAATACGTCACTCGGCGGCCTCAACAGCCCCAGGAAATTCAACGCGGGCGGATTGCGCTCGGGTCAGATGTCGGTGAATTTCGACGCCGCGCGCTCGATCGACTTTGGCATGGGCGACACGACCTTGGCGCTGGGCGGGGAATGGCGAAACGAAAATTACAAGATCGTCCCCGGTGAAGTGTCGAGCTATATTGCCGGCCCTTTCACCTTCACCAATGGCGCGGCGCCGGGATCGCAGGTGTTTCCCGGTTTCTCGCCCACCACCGCGATCGATGCCTCGCGCGACAGCTTCGCCGGCTATCTCGAGCTCGATGCCGACATCAGCGACATCTTCAATGTCCAGGTTGCCGGTCGCTACGAACATTTCTCCGATTTTGGCGACACGGTGAACGGCAAGATCGCGGCGCGGCTTGAACCGGTCAGCGGACTTGCCCTGCGCGGTTCGATATCCACCGGCTTTCGTGCGCCGGGAATGGCCCAGCAATTCTTCTCGACCACCTCGACCAACAATGTCGCGGGGGTCGGGCTGATCGAAATCGGCACCTTCCCGGTCGGATCGCCGATCGCGGTTGCGCTGGGCGCCCAGCCGCTCGATCCCGAAAAATCGGTCAATATCGGCGGCGGCATCGCGTTCAACATGATTTCCGGCTTCAGCCTGACGGTCGATTACTACCGGATCAAGATCAAGGACCGTATCACCCTGACCGAAAACCTCCAAGGCGCCGACGTCGTCGCCATCCTGCAGGCGGCGGGCGTGGCCGGAACCTCGGCGCGATTTTTCGTCAACGGCATCGATACGCGGACACAAGGGCTCGACATCGTCGGCAGCTATCGCCTGCCCGACTTTGGCGCGGGCCGCTTCACCCTGACCGCGGGGTACAACATCAATGACACAAAAATCACCGACCGCCGGACGTTCAGCGGCTTCACCGCGCAGCGCCTGTTCGCGCGGCCCGAAAGCTTCCGGCTGACGGACGGACAACCGTCGAACAAGTTCAACGCCGGTATCGACTGGGAAGCGGGCCCGGCGGGAATG
>JAHCKJ010000018.1 GCA_026125835.1 Sphingopyxis sp. | reverse complement strand
AGTCGCCGGCCGTCGGATCGGCGGGTTTCAATGTCAGGTCGGGACGCACGGTCGGGCCGAGCGCGCGGATGCGCTCCTTGATATGCGCGGGGCGCGGGCCTTCCGCCGTCATCTCGCCCGCAATGATGTAAGGCGCGTTGACGCGGCGCGCGGCTTCCTCGACCGCAAGGATCGCCTCGCCAGCCTCGCCGACGTCGGCGGCGTCCTCGATATGCAGCGACCAGTCGACGCCGGTCCACCAAGTGACAAATCCCGTTTTCAGGTCGTTGCCGGTCAACAGTTTCATGCAAAATTCCCCAATTTTTCAGCAACCCCGGGGGCGCCGAGGCAGTCGAGCGCATCGGCGCGTGCCGCGACTTTGCCGACGATGATCAGCGCCGGGCTATTCACCACTTCGCGCGCGACCAGATCGCCAAGGTCGGTGAGCAGGGTGCGCAGGACGCGCGCGTCGGCGGTCGTCCCACGCTCGATCACCGCGACGGGCAGGTCGGGCGACACGCCGTCGGCGATCAGCTTGTCGGCGATCGCGGTTGCGGTGGCGATGCCCATATAGATGACGAGGGTGCGGCCATGCCCGGCGAGCCCGGACCAATCCTGGTCGCTCAAATCCTTGCACTGGCCCGCGACAAAGCTGACGGCGCTTGCGTCCTCGCGGTGGGTGAGGGGGAGGCCGGCCTGCGCGGCGCAGCCCATGGCGGCGGTGATGCCGGGAACGACCTCACACGCAATGCCAGCCTGACGCGCGGCATCGAGTTCCTCGCCGCCGCGCCCGAAGATGAACGGGTCGCCGCCTTTGAGCCGCACGACCTGCTTGCCCGCCAGCGTTTCGCGGACAAGCAGGTCGTTGATCAGTTCCTGCTTCATCGTGTGGCGGCTGCGCTGCTTGGCGACGCTGATCCGTTCGACATGGGCAGGAATCAGCGCGAGCACGGCTTCGCCGACCAGCCCGTCATGCACGACCAGATCGGCATGCGCGAGCAGCCGCGCGGCGCGCAGGGTCAGCAGGTCGGGATCGCCGGGACCGGCGCCGACCAACCATAATTTGCCCGAAGGAGGGGGAGTCTTTTCCATCCCGGGAACATGGTTCGCACGCCGTAAAAGCGCAAAGCAGGCTTTGTTGACGGGGGTGTAGGTAAAATTGCGCCGCCTCGTTTTCGCTCGCAATGACGGGATTCAGAGATATTTCTTCGTCACCAGCTGCGATCCTTCGGGATCGCGCAGCCCCACCCCGATCGACGCGCGCATCGCGTCGCTTTCCGACGAGGCGACCGGGTAGGCGCAATAATCGGCGGCGTAAAAGGCGCTGGGGCGATGGTTGCCCGACAGACCGATGCCCCCAAAGGGCGCGGCGGACGAGGCGCCGTTGGTCGGGCGGTTCCAGTTGATCACCCCGGCGCGCGCATTGGCCCAGAATTGGTCGTACAGCTGCGGCGTTCCGCCCACCAGCGACGCCGACAGGCCGAACGCGGTGTTGTTCGCCTCTGCAATCGCGGCCTCGAACGTCGCGACACGGATCACTTGCAGCAACGGCCCGAACAGCTCGATGTCGGGGCGCTCCGGCATCGACGTGACGTCGATGATGCCGGGGGTCAAGAAGGGGCGCCCCGCAACCGGGCGCGTCATGTGGCGGATCACCTGGCCGCCGTTCGACATCAGGATCAGGAAACTTTCGGTCAGACCATCGGCGGCCTCATTGTCAATCACCGGCCCCATATAGGGCGCCGGATCGGCGTGCGGATGGTCGACGATCAGCCGGTTGGCGAGCACCTTGACCTCGTCCAGCAGTGCATCGGCCAGCGTGTCGCGGACGATCAGCCGCCGCGCGTTGCTGCACCGCTGCCCGGCGCTGAGGAAGGCGGATTGAACGACGATGATCGCCGCGGTGCGAATGTCGGCGGTGTCCCACACGACGATCGGGTTGTTGCCGCCCATCTCCAGCGCCAGCATCTTTCCCGGCTGGTCGGCGAACTGGCGGTTGAGTGCGAGCCCGGTGCGCGCAGAACCCGTGAACAGCAGGCCGTCGATGCCGGTGTGCCCAGCCAGCGCCTTGCCCGTATCGGGACCACCGACGATCAGGCGCAGCACGTCCTGCGGCACGCCCGCCTCATGATAAAGTTCGACCAGCTTGGCGCCGACCGCGGGGGTCTTTTCGGATGGTTTGAACAGCACCGAATTGCCCGCGATCAATGCCGGGACGATATGGCCGTTCGGCAGGTGCGCGGGGAAATTATAGGGACCGAGCACCGCGAGAGCGCCATGCGGTTTGTGACGCACCGCGTTGCGGAGCCCCATCGCGCCCTCGATCCGCCGGTTCGGGGTCCGTTCGCCATAGGCCTTTACCGAGATATCGACCTTGTTCGCGACCGATTCGACCTCGGTACGCGCTTCCCACAAAGGCTTGCCGGTTTCGCGCGCGATCAGGTCGGCGAGTGCCTCGCCTTCGGCCTGCACCCGGTCGGCAAAGCGGCGCAGCGTTTCGGTGCGAAAGGTGACCGGTTTGGCCGCCCACTCGGGCCAGGCGCGCCGCGCAATGGCAACCTCGTGTTCGACATCGCTAACCGTGCCACGCCACAGCTCTTCGCCGGTTGCGGGTTCGAAGGAAAGCAGGGTTTCGCTCATGGTTGTGCCGGTCTTATCGGTGAAAGCCGACGGCGGCAACCGGCGCTGCGGCATGGTGCGACGGATTGCTTGCACCCTGTGGCGTGGTGGCGATAGACAGGTCCGCACATCGATAAGGGGAACGCGCCATTTTAGCGAAACAGGACAGCCGCCGCGACTGGTCCGACCAATATTGGTGGTCGGGCGATGGTGTGCGGCTGCATGCGCGCGTCTATGCGGGGCCGGAAGGCAGCGAGGCCAAGGCGCCGGTGCTGTGTATGCCGGGGCTGGCCCGCAACGCGCGCGATTTCGAGGCGCTGGCGCCGCATGTCGCGCAGCAGCGCAAGACAATCGTCATCGAATTCCGCGGCCGCGGCGAAAGCGCCTATGCCAAGGATCCGATGACCTATGTCCCGCTGACCTATGTTCAGGATGTCATCGCGCTGCTCGATGAGCTGAGCATCGACCGTTTCGCGACCATCGGCACCTCGCTGGGCGGGCTGGTATCGATGCTAATGGCGGCGACGCTGCCGGGTCGAATCGTCGGTGCCGTCCTCAACGACGTCGGTCCCGAACTTCAGGCCAGCGGCCTCGATCGCATCCGCGACTATATCGGGGCGGGGGGCAGCCAGCCGACGTGGATGCACGCGGCGCGCGCCTTTGCCGAACTCAACGGCGCGATCTATCCGCATTATGACATCCACGACTGGCTGCGGCTGACCAAGCGCACCCACCGGTTGACCCCCGAAGGCCGGATCGTCACCGATTATGACAAGCAGATCGCTGCCCCGCTGCGCGTGACCGGCGGCGAGGCGGCGTTTGACATGTGGCCGGTATATCGCGCGCTCGGAACGGTGCCGTTGCTGATCCTGCGCGGTGAGCTGTCGGACATATTGGCGCGCACGGCGGGCGAAAAAATGGTTGCGGAACTGCCGCAGGCACGGCTGGTCGAGGTGCCGGGGGTCGGCCATGCCCCGACGCTGGACGAACCCGAAGCCATCGCGGCGATCGATGCGTGGCTGGCGGAATTGCCGACCGCGTGAACGGTGTGAAAACGCCCGCGCGTCTGCTGCACCTGCATTCCAGCTTTTCGCTGGGCGGCAAGGAGGCGCGCGCGGTCCGGTTGATGAACCTGATGGGGCGGCGCGCGCGGCACACGATCCTGTCAGCGGTCCCGGACGCGTTGGGCGCCCGCGATGCGATCGATCCCGGCATTGATGTCGAATTTCCGGGGGACGCCGCGCCGCCGCTCCATGGCAAGCCGGGGCTGGCGCGCTATCGAGATCTGTCGCGCTACATGCGGCAGTTCGATCTGGTGCTGACTTACAATTGGGGATCGATGGACGGGGTGATGGCGCATCGTATCTTTGCGCCTTTCGGAGACCTGCCGCCGCTGATCCATCACGAGGATGGCTTCAACGAGGACGAAAGCGTCCGGCGCAACTGGAAACGCAACGGTTTTCGCCGCCTCGCGCTGCCGACAGCGGCGGCGCTGGTGGTGCCTTCGACGCTGCTTGAGGGGATCGCCGCCGATGAGTGGCGGGTGCGGCGGCGGACGATCCTTATCCGCAATGGAATCGACACCGCGGCCTATGGGGCCGCGCCCTCGGTTGCGATCCCGGGGTTGGAAAGGCGGGCCGACGAGGTGGTGATCGGCACCGTCGCCGGACTGCGCAAGGTCAAAAACCTGCCACGGCTCGTCCGGGCGGTTGCCACTTTGCCCGCGCATATCAGGCTGGTGATCGTCGGCGAGGGGCCGGAACGGGATGCAATTGCTGCCGAGGCGGCGGCGGTCGGGATCGCCGACCGGATGGTGCTGCCCGGCTTTATGGCCGAACCCGCGCGCTGGATCGGTCATTTCGATCTGCTCGCGCTATCGTCGCAAAGCGAGCAGACGCCGATCGCGGTGATCGAGGCGATGGCGGCGGGACTGCCGGTGGTAAGCCCCGATGTTGGTGATGTTGCCGCGATGGTTGCCCCCAGCAACCGCCACTTTATTGCCGCCGACGAAGAAGGCTTTCGCGCCGCGCTGACGGAACTTGCCGCCGATCCCGGTCTGCGCGCGCGGATCGGCGCGGCGAACCGGCGGGCGGCCGCCGAGCGGTTCGACGAATCGGCGATGGTCGCGGCCTATGAAAATCTCTATGGTCGGGCGCTCAAAGGGCGCCGCCTGATCGCGGACTAGCCGACCGCGGAACCATTGACTTTCGCCGCGCGCTTCCGCTTACGGAAAGGGCACGGGGACCGGCCCGGAAGACGGCGGCCGGTGGAGAGAAAGAGATTTAAAATGTTCAAAGGTTTGAAGCCCATCCTTTACGGCGGGCGTGAAGTCTGGCCGCTGGTCGAGGGCGGCAAGGGCGTGTCGGCGACCAACCATATGTCGAGCGGTGCCTGGGCCGCGGCGGGCGGTATCGGCACCGTGTCGGCGGTCAACGCCGACAGCTATGACGCCGAGGGCAAGATCGTGCCGCAGGTTTACAAGTCGCTGACGCGCAAGGAACGGCATGAGGAACTGATCCACTACGGCATCGAAGGCGCGGTGGCGCAGGTCGAGCGCGCGTATGAAATCGCGGACGGCAAGGGCGCGATCAACATCAATGTGCTGTGGGAAATGGGCGGCGCGCAGCAGATTTTGGAAGGCGTGCTGGCGCGTACCCAGGGGAAGGTCGCAGGGGTCACCTGCGGCGCCGGGATGCCCTACAAGCTCAGCGAAATCGCCGAGCGCCACAATGTCATGTATCTGCCGATCATCAGCTCGGCGCGCGCTTTCCGCGCGCTGTGGAAGCGCGCCTATCACAAGGTGCCGCATCTGCTGGGCGCGGTGGTGTATGAGGATCCGTGGCTGGCGGGCGGCCACAACGGCCTGTCGAACGCCGAAGACCCGCTGGTCCCGCAGGATCCCTATCCGCGCGTGAAGGCGCTGCGTGACGTCATGAAAGCGGAAGGGATCGCCGACAGCGTGCCGATCGTGATGGCGGGGGGCGTGTGGTATCTGCGCGACTGGAACGACTGGATCGACAATCCGGAACTCGGCCAGATCATGTTCCAGTACGGCACCCGCCCGCTGCTGACCGAAGAAAGCCCGATCCCGCAGGCATGGAAGGATCGGTTGCGGACGCTCGACGACGGCGATGTGCTGCTGCACCGCTTTTCGCCAACGGGTTTCTATTCCAGCGCGGTGCGTACTCCGTTCCTGCGCGACCTCGAAGCGCGGTCGGAGCGCCAGATCCCTTATTCCAAGCAGGAAGCGGGCGACCATATCGTCCAGCTCGACGTCGGGGTGAAGGGCAGGAACTTCTGGGTCACCCCGCACGACCGCGCCCGCGCGCGCGACTGGGCGGCCGAAGGTTACACCGAGGCGCTCAAGACCCCCGACAACACCGTGGTGTTCGTCACCCCGGCCGACAAGGCGATGATCCGCAAGGACCAGACCGACTGCATGGGCTGCCTGTCGCATTGCGGCTTTTCGTCGTGGAAAGACCATGACGACTACACCACCGGCTACCTCGCCGATCCGCGCAGTTTCTGCATCCAGAAGACGCTGCAGGACATCGCGCACGGCGGCGATCCCGAGCAAAATCTGATGTTTGCGGGCCATGCCGCATTCAATTTCAAGACCGATCCCTTTTATTCGAACAACTTCACCCCGACGGTGAAGCAGCTGGTCGACCGGATTTTGACGGGGGATTGAGCGGCGCGTTTGGTTGGTTTTGTGCGAGTCCAATCGGCGGCGGGTATCAGGCCCACCCCTCCAGTACCTGATCGGGCGGCCGGTGCCCGTCGCACCAGGCGCGGATGTTGGCGATGACTTTTTCGCCCGATGCCTCGCGGCCCTCGATGGTCGCCGAGCCCAGGTGCGGGAGCAGCACGACATTGTCGAGCGCGAGCAGCGCCGGGTCGACTGCGGGCTCATGGGTGTACACATCCAGCCCCGCCCCGGCGATGCGGCCGGTCTGGAGCGCGGCGATCAGCGCCTTTTCGTCGACGATCTCGCCGCGCGCGGTGTTGATCAGATAGGCGGTCGGTTTCATCGCGCCGATGCGGGTGGCGTTGACCATTTCGTGCGTCTCGGCGGTGTGCGGGCAGTGGATCGTCACGACGTCGCTGATCCGCAGCAGCGTATCGACGCTGGCGTGATAGCTCGCCCCCAATTCCTCCTCGATCGCTTCGGGCAAGCGGCGCCGGTTGTGGTAATGGATCGACAGGCCGAAGGCGCGCGCACGGCGGGCGACCGCCAGCCCGATGCGCCCCATGCCGATGATGCCGAGCAGCTGGCCCCCGACGCGGTGGCCCAGCATCGCGCTGGGTGCCCAGCCGGCCCATTGGCCCGAGCGCATCAGTTTCTCGCCCTCGGCCAGCCGCCGCGGCACCGACAGGATCAGCGCCATCGTCATGTCGGCGGTGTCTTCGGTGAAGACGCCGGGCGTATTCGACACCATGATGCCTTTGGCGCGCGCCGCGGCCAGATCGATATGGTCGACCCCGGCGCCGAAATTGGCGATCAGCTTCAGCCGCTCGCCCGCCGCGGCGATGACGTCGGCGTCAATTTCGTCGGTGACGGTCGGAACGAACACATCGCAGTCGGCGACTGCGGCCTTGAGCTCGTTCCTGGTAAAGGCGTGATCGTGCGCCGACAGCGCGACGTCGAACAATTCGGCCATGCGCGCCTCGACATGCGGCATCAACTGGCGGGTGACAATGACACGCGGGCGTTTCGGGCGGGTGGGATCGGGCATGGCCGCCGATAGAGCGCGCCGCGCGGCAGCGGTCAAGGGGCTGTCGGGCGCAGCGTAGTGGATAGTCGCAGCTTTCCGCGCGGCGACCGGTTGATAAAGCGCGGCGATTTTGACAAGGGGCGCGCATGACCAGCGGAAAAATTGCCCTGATTGCAGTCAGCCTTGCCGTGGTGGGACCGGCGGCGGCGCAATCCGACCCGAAACTCCCCTATTGGGCATCGATCAGCGTCGACGAAGCGCGGATGCGCAAGGGGCCGTCGCCCGACGTGCCGGTCATCTGGGAATATCGGCGCAAGGATTTGCCCGTGAAGGTGATCGCGCGGCACGAAAACTGGCGCAAGATCGAGGATCCCGACGGTACGCAAGGCTGGATGGCGGCAAGGCTGCTCAGCCGGACGCGCACCGCGATCGTGACCGGCGAGATCCGGCCGATGCGCGAGGCGCCCGACCCGGCGGCAGCGGTGGCCTATCGTGCCGAACCCGGGGTCGTCGGTCGAATCTCGGAATGTTCGGGCGGCTGGTGCCGCTTCGACGTCAAGGGGCGCAGGGGCTGGATTCAAACCGACCATATCTGGGGCAACTGAAAATTTGCATGAACAAGGGGCCGGACGGTTTCACGTCCGGCCCCTTGTTTCAATCAGCGATCAGCGCCACCGGAAGTGGTTGCGATAAACGCGGATGACCTTGCCGTTGCGCGTATTGACGAGCAGCAGATCGTTGTAGTGACGGACATAGGTCATGTGACGACCGGCGCGCGGTACGCCCCAACGGCTGTCCCATGCGGGCCGGTAGTTGGGCGCGTAATAGTTTGGGCGCAGCGTCGTACCGACGCTGAACTGCTGGTAACGGAACGGCGCGCGGTAATTCTGGTAGCGCGTGTCGCGGCGCCAGTCGCGCTGGCTTTCGCGCAGATCCTGGCGGGCGTCGCGAACGTCGCGTCGCGCGTCGCGGACGTCGCGACGGTCGCCGTAACGCTGGGCGTTCCGCAGGTCACGTTGCGCCTGGTTCAGTTCCTGCTGATCCTTGCGGATTTCGCGGGTCTGTGCCTGCGCGGCGGCCGGAACCATCATCGCGGCGATCAGGCCGGCGGCGAGAAATTTGCTCTTCATAATGCCATTCCTTTCAGTCGGTCAGGGGACGGGATCTGCCCGATGACAAGGATGGATTTACGCGAGTCGTTTTGAATTGTTCCGGAACGGCGCGTTTATATTCAAGTCATTAGTGTCGCAAATTGTCGCGGGGATGCGACGGATCGACGCGGTCGCGCGGCATGTGGATGGAACGCCATCTGCGGGACTTGGGCCCCTGCTTTCGCAGGGGCACAGAACATCTGACCGCGTTAAACCAGCTCGACTGCCACCGCCGTGGCCTCACCGCCGCCGATGCACAGGCTGGCGATGCCGCGCGTCTTGCCGTGGCGTTGCAGCGCGGCGATCAGCGTCGTGATGATCCGGGTGCCGCTGGCGCCGATGGGGTGGCCCAGCGCGGTCGCGCCGCCATGGACGTTGATCTTGTCATGCGGGATGCCGAGGTCGTGCATCGCGAACATCGCGACGCAGGCAAAGGCTTCGTTCACCTCGAACAGATCGACGTCTCCGATCGTCCAGCCGGCCTTGGCCAGCACCTTGTTGATCGCGCCGACGGGGGCGATGGTGAAATCCTTCGGTTCCTGAGCATGTGCGGCGTGCGCGACAAGGCGGGCGACGGGCTTGGCGCCCTTGGCGTCGGCAACCGACTGACGCGTCAGAACCACTGCCGCGGCGCCGTCCGAAATCGACGAACTGGTCGCCGCGGTGATCGTGCCGTCCTTGGCAAAGGCAGGCTTCAGCGTCGGGATCTTGTCGGGCATCGCCTTGCCGGGGGCTTCGTCTGTGTCGACGATGGTGTCGCCCTTGCGGCCCGCGATCGTCACCGGCGCGATTTCGGCGGCAAAGGCGCCATCGGTGATCGCGGCTTTGGCGCGGCTCAGCGATGCCAGGGTGTAGTCGTCCTGCGCCTGACGGCTCAGCTGATAGGCGTCGGCGGTGTCCTGCGCGAAAGTCCCCATCGCGCGCCCCGCCTCATAGGCATCCTCCAGCCCGTCGAGGAACATATGGTCATAGGTGGTGTCATGGCCGATGCGCGCGCCCGACCGATGTTTCTTGAGCAGATAGGGGGCGTTGGTCATCGATTCCATGCCGCCCGCGACGATCAGGTCGACGCTGCCCGCGGCGAGCGCTTCGGCGCCCATGATGACGGTCTGCATCCCCGAGCCGCATACCTTGTTGACCGTGGTCGCCTGCACCGATTTGGGCAGGCCGGCCTTGATCGCGGCCTGCCGCGCGGGTGCCTGGCCCAGCCCGGCGGGTAGCACACAGCCCATATAGATGCGCTCGATATCGTCGCCCGCCACACCGGCGCGCTCGACCGCCGCCTTGACCGCGGTGGCGCCGAGATCGGTCGCGCTGGCGTCCGACAGGCTGCCCTGCATACTGCCCATCGGGGTACGGGCATAGGACAGAAAGACGACGGGATCGGTGGCGGTCATATCGAGAGACTCCGTAAGGGGAAGATGCGTCGGCGGTTCGCTTAGCGTTTTTGCTGCACTTGCGAAAGGGGCGGGTCATCGGCGGTAGCCCGTTTCATCTTGCAACCTGCCGTGCGGCATGGTCAAACAGCGGCGTTGGCAATTGAGGGAGACGGGTCATGGCCACCGCGATCAAACAGGATCTAGCCGGTGAAACCGCGCGCATGCACGAGGTGCTGGCGGCGCAAAAGGCGAGCTTTACCGCCGCCATGCCCGAAAGTCTGGCGGTGCGCCGCGACCGTATCGACCGCGCCGTCGCATTGCTCGTCGACCACGCCGAGGATTTCGCCAAGGCGGTCAGCGAGGATTTCGGGCACCGCAGCCGCGAACAGACGCTGATGACCGACATCATGCCGTCGGTCAGCGCGCTGAAGCATGCCAAAAAGCATATGGCGAGCTGGGCGAAGGGTGAGAAGCGCAAGCCTGCGTTCCCGCTTGGCCTGCTCGGCGCGAAGGCCGAGGTCGTCTATCAGCCGAAGGGCGTCGTCGGCGTCGTCGCGCCATGGAATTTCCCGGTTGGCATGGTGTTCGTGCCGATGGCGGGCATCCTCGCGGCGGGCAATCGCGCGATGGTCAAGCCAAGCGAGTTTACCGAAAATGTCTCGGCCCTGATGGCGCGGCTGGTGCCCGACTATTTCGACGAGAGCGAGATGGCGGTGTTCACCGGCGATGCCGAGGTCGGTATCGCCTTCTCGAAACTCGCGTTCGACCATCTGATCTTCACCGGCGCGACCAGCGTCGGGCGCCACATCATGCGCGCCGCCGCCGATAACCTCGTGCCCGTTACGCTCGAACTGGGCGGCAAGTCGCCGACATTCATCGGGCGCAGCGCGAACAAGGATCTGGTCGGGCAGCGCGTGGCGCTTGGCAAGATGATGAACGCGGGGCAAATCTGTCTCGCCCCCGACTATCTGCTGGTCGCCGAGGATCAGGAGGGCGAGATTATCGACAGCGTCACCAAGGGCGCGACCGCGCTCTACCCGACGTTGCTCGCGAATGACGATTACACGTCGGTGGTGAACACGCGCAATTACGACCGCCTGCAATCATACCTAGCCGATGCGCGCGAAAAGGGCGCCGAGGTGATCGAGGTCAATCCGGCGAACGAAGATTTTGCAAGCGCTAACGGCCACAAGATGCCACTCCACATCGTGCGCAACCCGACCGACGACATGAAGGTGATGCAGGAGGAAATCTTCGGCCCGATCCTGCCGGTCAAGACGTACAAGACGATCGACGAGGCGATCGATTATGTGAACGCGAACGACCGCCCGCTCGGCCTCTATTATTTCGGGCAGGACAAGAGCGAGGAGGACCGCGTGCTGACGCGGACGATCTCGGGCGGGGTCACGGTCAATGACGTGCTGTTCCACAATGCGATGGAGGATCTGCCGTTCGGCGGGGTCGGGCCGTCGGGGATGGGCAATTATCACGGCGTCGATGGCTTTCGCACCTTCAGCCATGCGCGCGCCGTGTATCGTCAGCCGAAGCTGGATGTCGCCGGGCTGGCGGGGTTCAAACCGCCCTATGGCAAGGCGACGGCGAAGACGCTGGCGAAGGAATTGAAGAAGTAGGGGCTTTCCCCTCCCTTGCAGGGAGGGGCCCTCAATCCGCCCCGGCAATCTTGATGTCTTTGCCCAACAACGTCTTCACATACACCCGCTGCACCAGCACATAGACCACGACCGTCAGCGGCGCGGCGAGCAGCACGCCGAGGAAACCGAACAGCACCCCCGCCGCGACCACCGCGAACAGCAGCACCGCGGGCGGCACGTCGACCGCCTGTTTCTGGATCATCGGTTGCAGGAAATTGCCCTGCAACTGCTGGATCACCAGGAACAGCACCAGTGTCCACAGCGCGGTGGCGGGTGATACGGTGAACGCGAGCAGGACCGCCGGGATGCCGGCGATGATCGGGCCGATCATCGGGATGACGTCGAGCAGACCGGCGATCAGCCCGAGCCCGCCCGCGGCCGGAACGCCGAGCAGCGCGAGCCCCGCCCAAGTCAGCGCTGCGACGACCAGCGACGATACCGCCTGGCCGACCATCCAGCCCTTAAGCCCGCGCCCGGCGTCGTCGAGCGCCAGCGCGGCGGTTTCCTCCGCCCGGGCGGGCATCAGCAGCAGCAGGCCGCGGCGATAGGTCGCAGGATCGCTGGCGAGGAAGATCGCGGCGACCAGCACCAGCACGAAATCGGCGATGCCGCTGCCCGCCGCCAGCGCGTAGCCGCCCGCTTGCGACACAAGCTGCGAGATGTCGTTGCCGCCGACTTCGGCGAGGTCGCGCACCCGCTCACCCAGGCCGTAGCGGTCGAGGAAGGCTTCCACCCCTTGCAAGGCGCGCGGCACTTGCTGGCGGATCGTATCGACCTCGTTCGCGAGCTGCGATCCGAACAGCATAAAGGCGCCGGCAAAGACGGCGATGATTCCTACCACCGAGCCGGCAAGCGCGAAGCCGCGCTTCATGCCGGTCCGGCGCACGAGCCAGCTGGCGATGGCGTCGAAAATCGCGCCCAGCACGATCGCCGCGAACACCAGCATGAAAAAGCGGGTGAGGGTAATTGCCAGCCACGCGACGCCGATAATCGCAATGACGACCAGCGCCGCCATCGCGATCCTTCCTGGCCCGAAGGGCGCGGCCGTGGCTGGCTGCACGCGGGCGGACTTGGCGCCGGCGGTGCCGGGTGCGGACGGGGCGGAGGCTGCCTTGCTCTTGTCGGTCATGGCACCGTCTTATGCACGATGCTGCTTATCCACTAGACTAAAACCACCTTTTTGTGGCAACGGCTCCTCCGCATCGGTCGCCCGGCGGGAATCAGTTCCCGATCGCGGCACCGTCCACATGCCCCTGTGGTGAAATTGGTAGACGCGCCGCACTCAAAAGCATATTTATATCAGCTACTTACGATATAAATCTAGCAAAATCAGTCGGTTAGTGGCAAAATAGAAAGATGGACGCCTAGCGCACATCTAGCACAATTTTGCTCACAAGGTGCCAACCATGACAGATACAGCCCGCCACAAATTTCTTGATGGAAAAGTTCAGCTCTACATGCGGACTAACAGTCCGCATTGGCAATGTTCCTGCTCAATCGCAGGAAAGCAGATGCGCACATCCACGAAGGAAGAAAGCCTAGCCCGAGCTAAGGATGTCGCCCGCGACTGGTATCTCGGACTCATGGGAAAATACCGTGCAGGGGAGATTAAGGACGGCACACCGTTCAAGAAAGCAGCCCAGCACTTCCTCTCGGAATACACCATCATCACCGAAGGCGAACGCAACGCCAAATATGTCGAAGGCCACGGCATCCGCCTCCGTGTCCATCTGCTGCCATTCTTTGGCGAGAAGATGGTGGAAGAGATTACGCCCGGCCTTGTGCAGGAGTATCGCGTCCACCGCATGACCTCGCGCCTCGATAAAGAGGGCAAGCCCAAGCGGCCATCGCGCTCGACCATCCATTCGGAAATCATCACCCTACGGCACGTCCTGAAAACAGCCCAGCGTCACGGCTGGCTGTCTTACCTGCCAGACATTTCCGCTCCCTATAAAACCTCTGGCAAAATCGCGCACCGCGCATGGTTTTCACCTGAGGAGTATAAGCAGCTTTACAAAGCCACCGGGGAACGGGCGAAGAACCCGAAGAAGGAGCGGTGGCGGTCGGCCTGCGAAGACCTCCACGACTATGTGCTGTTCATGGTCAACAGCGGCCTGCGTCCCGACGAGGCCAAGCGCATCGAACTGCGCGACGTGGAGATTGTCGCGGACGGCCCGAAGGACGAGAAAATCCTGCATATCGCCGTGCGCGGCAAGCGCGGCGTCGGCTATTGCAAAACCATGCCTGGAGCGGTGCTGCCGTTCCAGCGCATGAAGAAACGTCACAACCTCGGCCCAACGGACCTCATTTTTCCGAAAATTCAGCGCGAGCTGTTCAATACCATTTTGGACGAACTGGGGATGAAATCAGACCGCGAGGGCAACCCGCGCACGGCCTACAGCCTGCGCCATACTTATATCTCATTCCGCCTGATAGAAGGGGCAGACATCTACCAAGTCGCCAAGAATTGTCGCACCAGCGTCGAAATGATAGAGAAATTCTATGCTTCCCATATTAAGGATATGATCGACGCATCGGCGATCAATACACGAAGACCAAAACGGTAACTTTGTGATATTGACGGAATCACCTATTTGGTATCATATCATCGTCTTATCGGTTGACGCAGCCGCTGCCACGCAGCATATGCGCAACCGCTAGCCGGTGTGGTGAAATTGGTAGACGCGCTGGATTCAAAATCCAGTTCCGCGAGGAGTGTCGGTTCGAGTCCGACCACCGGCACCATCTTTCTTGTCGTTGCAATAGCGCCGAACGGCGCTTGGCCTTGGCCCAGAGCCAGAACGATGGCGACGGCCTTTGCGAAGGTTCAGCCTGAACAGGCTGAACCGTTGGGCATCAGGCTCCCGAACGGGAGCCGCCCATCGCACTCTTATTCCTCTGACGACAATTCTGCAAAGCGTGACTTGGTGGGCTTGCTCGCCAGCACCGCTGCCCGTGCGGTTTCGTCGTCCCATAGCAATCGTTCAACCTTGCCCCGCAGTAGGGTCTTGGCGGCACGCCGTATCTGTTCACCAGCTTTGAGCGCCTGAACAGACTTTCCGGCAGCTTCATCCTTCGTGATTGTGCAGCCTCGCACGAGTAGCTTAACCCAACCGTCCTCGCCACGTTGCAGCACTTCGGCGGTAAGCTGCCGCTCGCCAATTCGGAGTGCCTTACCTTTGCGGCGGTTATGAAAGACGCCTTCGTTCCACCGGACGACGTCAGCAGCGATAAAGTCCTGTGCCTCTACCCATTGCTCCATATTGTCCTGTTCCGCGCCCATGCTGGACGCACCGGAAACCGTCAGCGCCTACGGCCACCGTCGCGGTCACGTTGCTCCGCTTCAATGCGTGCCAGTTCAGCCCGCGCCATTTCCGCTATCGGGTCTAGGCTTTCAACAGCCGTCCAGACCTGCCGATGATCGACATTATGATACTCGTGCGCCACTGCGTTCCGTAGGGCATTCATCTTTGGCCACGGTATATCAGGGTTTCTGGCCTTAAGTTCGTCGGATAGCTTTTTCGCATTCTCGCCAATTTTGGCGAGCCGAAATGCGGTCAGTTCCTGTTCGTCGTGATCTACTAGGTATTGATGCAAGCTCATTCCATCGAGACGGCGCTTTATGTCGCTGATTGCGTCTTGGATCACTTTCAGGCGGAAGGCATCATCTTCTTCTTCCGGTGTCATTAAAACACCCTGATTGCGTCGGCTTCGACACGCGCCTTCAAATAAGGATGCACCCCGTAGCGCGATACAAGATCAATCTTCGCGCCGAGCGCGTCAGATATTTCCTGCATAATGCCCAATTGGTCAAACAGGCTGAATTTCGTTGCCGGATCGTAGTCATACATAAGATCGAGGTCAGAATCGTCGCGCGCTTCATTGCGCGCCGTTGAACCAAAGAGATACAAGGCCGAGACGCCTTGCTGGCGCAGCCTTGATTCCAACGGCTTCAATCGAGCCAATGCGACCTCTCTTTTCATACCTCAATTCTTGCACAGAGTGGCGCAGGAGGCAAGATGCTACAATGTGCGCCTACCTATAAGATATTGATAATGGGCATATTATCGTATGCGCGGGCGGCGCCAGTGGGGCGGGCAAAGCCCTTAGAACCCCGGCGGCTTCGGCCCGCGCGACTGGGGCTGATGTTGCAGGCGCAGGATTGCAGCGTCTATGTTTTGCAGCGAAGCGTAGATATGCGGG
>JAHCKJ010000179.1 GCA_026125835.1 Sphingopyxis sp. | reverse complement strand
CGCGGGCTGGCCGAAGGCGAGGCCCGACGCCGACAAGCCGCTTGCCGACCATGTGCTGGCGATGGTGTTCGAGAAGAATTCGACGCGCACGCGCTGCTCGTTCGACATGGCGATCCGCCAGCTGGGCGGGGTGCCGATGATCCTCGACGCCGGGACGAGCCAGCTTGGCCGCGGCGAGACGATCGCCGACACAGCGCGCGTCCTGTCGCGCTATGCCGATGCGATCATGATCCGCACCGACGATCACGCCAAGATCGAGGAGCTGGCCGAACATGCCAGCGTCCCGGTGATCAACGGCCTGACCGATCTGTCGCATCCGTGCCAGATCGTCGCCGATCTGCTGACGATCGTCGAACAGGGCAAGGCACTGCCCGGACTCGAACTCGCTTGGCTCGGCGATGGCAATAATGTGCTGTCGTCGCTGATCGAGGCGGCGGGGCTGTTCGGTTTTCACGTTCGCGCCGGCGTACCGCAGGGCTATGAACCCGATCCGGCATTCGTCGACGCCGCGCGCGCCAGGGGCGCGCGCATCGACATCGTCCGCGACGCACGCGAAGCGGTGTCGGGCGCCGATCTGGTCGTCACCGACACCTGGGTGTCGATGGGCCAGGACCATGCCCATAACAAGGTCGCGGCAATGGCGCCGTTCCAGGTCGATGAACGGTTGATGGCGGGCGCCAAGGGCGACGCGATCTTCCTCCACTGCCTGCCCGCGCACCGCGGCGACGAAGTGGTCGATGCGGTGATCGACGGACCGCAGTCGCGTGTGTGGGACGAGGCCGAAAACCGCGTTCATGCGCAAAAGTCGATCCTGCTGTGGGCGCTTGGGAAATTATGACCGACACCGTCGAAACCTGGTTCGACCAACCGCTGGTCTTCACCATTGCCGAGCGGCACGTGCGCGGCCGCTTTGTACGGCTCGGTCCGACGTTGAATACGATCATCAACGCGCATGATTATCCGCCGGTCGCTGAAAAGCTGCTGGCCGAAGCGCTGGTGCTGACCGTATTGCTTGGATCGACGCTCAAGGATGACAACGGACAGCTGACCTTGCAGGCGCAGACCGGCGGCGGGCCGGTTGAGCTGCTGGTGTGCGACTATCGCGGCGGAGAGCTGCGCGGCTATCTGAAATTCGATGCCGAACGGCTCGCCGAGGTCGGACCCGATCCGACGCTGTTCGGGTTGTTCGGCGAGGGATTCCTTGCGATCACCTTCGATCAGGCAACCACCGCCGAACGCTATCAGGGCATCGTCCCGCTTGAGGGTAGCTCGATCGGCGAGGCGGCCGAACATTATTTCGAACAGTCCGAACAGATTCCCAGCCTGATCCGGTTGGCGGCGCGCCACGATCATGAGGCGGGCTGCGTTGCGGGCGGGCTGCTGCTCCAGCATTTGCCTGAGGGCGAAGTCGGCCGCGACCGGTTGCACACGCGCCACGACCACCCCGAATGGGAACATGCGCGCACGATCGCCGCGACCCTGAAGGACGAAGAACTGACCGATCCCGCGCATTCGCTGGAAACGCTCGCCTGGCGGCTGTTTCACGAGGATGAGGTGCGCGTCGATCCGGGTATCCGCGTGACCCGCGGTTGCCGGTGTAGCACCGAATATTTCGCCGGTGTGCTGGCGCAGTTTCCCGCGGCGGAGCGGCAGGATATGGCCGACGATGCGGGGCAGATCGTCGTCGACTGCGCCTTTTGTTCGCGCATCTTTCCGATCCCGGTCGACAGCATTTCATCTCCGGGTTGACGACGAAACGGTCTGATCCAGCGCCGGGCGGTTGAAAACGGCGGACGGCATTGTTATCTGGTGTCGGACGGGGTCGCGTATCAGCCCGCAACGGGCGTCCGGTGGATAGGTGAAATGGCGATCTTTTCTCCCCTGTTTCGATGGCCGCTTGCAGCGCTTGCGCTGGCGGGGGCGAGCGCAGTGCCCGCCCAGGCGCCGTCGCTGGCGATGCTCGACACGCTCGAAAAGGGCAGCTGGCAGCTGCGCGAGCGCGGCAAGGACAATGTTTTGCAGACGATCTGCGTCGGCGACGCCCGCCGGATGATCCAGATCGAACATCCGCGGGCGACCTGCTCGCGCTACATCATCGAGGATACGCCAAAGTCGGTCACGGTACATTATACTTGCCCTGGCGCCGGTCATGGCCGGACCAGCATCCGCAATGAAACCAACCGGCTGGTGCAGATCGACACGCAGGGGATCGCCGAAGGCAAGCCCTTTTCGCAGTCGATCGAAGCGCGCCGCACCGGTCCCTGCTGACGGCAACCGCGCGTTAACCATTCCCGCGTAGACGGGACGGGTGACGCACCGATGTGTGTCCTTCTCCCTAACGGCTTCATGCCGACCTGGGCCGTGCGATCGATTCGCGCGGCCCGTTTCTTTTGGTGCGGTGCAATACGCGCCCCTTGCACGGTTGTCGGAGCAGGCGTATCGGGCGCCAATGCACGATCTCGCCGGAAAAACCCTGATCGTCCTGCTGTCGGGCGGGCTTGACTCGATGGTGTGCGCTGGCCTTGCGCGCGAGGCTGGCGCGCGTATCGTCGCACTGACGATCGACTATAACCAGCGCCACCGCGTCGAACTCGAGTCCGCCGCCCGCATTGCGAACTATGTCGATGCAGCGGAGCATATCGTCCTGCCGCTCGATCTCCGCCGCTTTGGCGGCTCGGCACTGACTGCCGACATTGACGTACCGAAGGACGGGGTCGGCGATGACGTCCCAATCACCTATGTTCCGGCGCGCAATCTGATTTTTCTGTCGCTGACGCTGGGGCTCGCCGAAGCGCGGCAGGCCCGGGACATTGTGATTGGCGTCAACGCGCTCGATTATTCGGGCTATCCCGACTGCCGCCCCGAATTCATTCAAGGATTCGAGAAGCTTGCGGCGCTCGCGACGCGCGACGGCGACAAGGGCGTCGATTTCCGGATCCACGCGCCGCTTCAGCATATGACCAAGGCGGATATAGCGACCGAGGCCGTGCGGCTGGGCATGGACACAGGGATGAGTTGGTCCTGCTACGATCCGACGCCCGAAGGTCTGCACTGCGGGGCGTGCGACAGTTGCCGCCTCCGGTCAAAGGGCTTCGCCGACGCCGGAATCCCCGACCCGACGGTTTACGCCTGATCCGATGGCTTACACAGTCAAAGAGATTTTCCTGACCCTGCAGGGCGAAGGTGCTCAGGCCGGGCGCCGCGCCGTGTTCTGCCGCTTTGCCGGGTGCAATCTGTGGACCGGGCGCGAACAGGATCGCGCCAAGGCGATCTGCCAGTTCTGCGACACCGACTTTGTCGGCACCGACGGGACGCTGGGCGGTAAATATGCGGATGCCGCGGCGCTCGCCGCGGCGATCGCCGAATGTTGGGGGCAGGGCGAGGGCGACCGCTATGTTGTGCTTACGGGTGGCGAGCCGATGTTGCAGGTCGACGCGGCGTTGATTGACGCACTCCACGCGCACGGCTTCACGATCGCGATTGAGACCAACGGCACACTCGCGGTGCCGCGCAGCATCGACTGGATCTGCGTCAGTCCCAAGGCGGGCAGCGAGTTGGTCCAGACCAGCGGCGACGAGTTGAAACTGGTCTGGCCGCAGCCGGGCAGCGAAGTCGAACGGCTGGCGGGCCTCGAGTTTACCCACCGGCTGGTGCAGCCGCTCGACGATCCGAATGCGGCGGACAATGTGCAGCATTGCATCGACCTGGTGATGGCCGACCCGCGCTGGCGGCTGTCGCTCCAGACGCACAAGAGCCTGGGGCTGCGATAAGGTCAGCCGGTCTTTTTCGCGGCGCTGTCGGTGGTCACGGCGCGTTTTGCGGCGGGCGCGGGAACCGCGTCGGGATTGGCATCGGCGTCGTCGTCGTTCGCGACGGGCTCGTCGCCTTCGGCATCGCTTTTGGCTGCCGATTTATTGCCGCTGTCATCGGGCACGCTGTTGTCGACCGCAGTGCCGTCGGCGCTTGCATCGTCGAGGACGATCATGGCGTCGCTGACCGATCCGGGTTGCACCTCGACGGCATCCAGCTTGGTGGTTGATTTGCCCGCCGGATCGCCGCTGCCGCACGCGGCGAGGACGAGGAACGGGAGCGAAGCCTGAGAGATGCGTTTCATGCGCCGTTCCTAATCGCTCGACCGAAGCTTGTCGAGAAAGGCGGGCAACGCAGCGGCGAGCGCGGCATCGACGTCGGCGAACGATGCAGGCTTGCCGAGTACGGCGAGGCTGGTGACGGGAAACTCCGCGATGCCACATGGCACAATGCCGCCAAAATGCGCCAGATTCGGCGCGATGTTGAGCGAAAAGCCGTGCAGCGTGACCCAGCGACGGACGCGTACCCCGATCGCGCCGATCTTGGCCTCGCGCCCTTCGGCGTCGTCGGTCCAGATGCCGATACGGCCAGTGGCGCGGCGCGCCTCGACGCCGAGTAATGCCAGCGCGTCGATCACCCAGCCTTCGAGCGCCGCCACATAGGCGCGCACGTCGCGCCCGCGCCGCGCCAGGTCGAGCTGGACATAGCCGACGCGCTGGCCGGGTCCGTGATAGGTGTAACGCCCGCCGCGTCCCGCGTCATAGACGGGAAACCGCGGATCGAGCAGTTCGGCGGGGTCGGCGCTGGTTCCGGCGGTGTAAAGCGGCGGATGTTCGAGCAGCCAGATGCGCTCCGCCGCATTGTCGGCGCGGATTGCGGCGGCGCGTGATTCCATGTCGGCGAGCGCGGTCGCATAGTCGGTGAAACCGTCGGTGACGATCCATTCGGGGCGCGCAAATGCGTTCATGACGCGCGCTATCTGGCCTGCCGACCCGTCCGGCGCAAGGGGACAGGGGCGGACAATCGTCAGGGGTGGACAGATGCTCCGAATAGCGCCACTTTCGTGATAACGGGCATTTCAAAAAAACGACGGGGT
>JAHCKJ010000178.1 GCA_026125835.1 Sphingopyxis sp. | reverse complement strand
GGCCCCGCCGTTGCGGCGGCGCAGAAGCCCGCCGCATCCGCCGCCAAGGCTGCCAAGCCCACCGCCGCCGACGCCGACGCCTTTGTCGCGGCGGCTGAAAAGGATCTGTTCGACTATTCGGTTGAGGCGAGCCAGGTGAATTGGGTCAACAGCACCTACCTGACCGAAGACACCGATGCGATGGCGGCACGGATCAACGCGGTCGGGACCGAAAAATCGGTCAAATATGCGCTCGAAGCGGCGAAATATAGGGATGTGCCGGGGTTGAGCGCCGACACGAAGCGCAAACTCGACATATTGCGCACCGGCCTCGTCCTGCCCGCGCCGACCCGGTCCGGCGCCGCCACCGAGCTCAACCAGATCGCGACCAATCTGCAGTCGCAATATGGCAAGGGCCGCGGGACGCTGAACGGCAAGGAAATATCGGGCTCCGACATCGAGGAGCAGATGGGCAATATCGAGCGCACCCCCGCCGAACTCGCCGAGATGTGGACCAGCTGGCACGACAATGTCGGTGCGCCGATGAAGGACGACTATGCCCGCATGGTCGCAATCGCCAACGAAGGCGCAAAGGAGCTGGGCTTTGCCAACACCGGTGCGATGTGGCGCTCGGGTTACGATATGTCGCCCGAGGATTTCGCGAAGACGACCGAGCGGCTGTGGCAGGAAGTGAAGCCGCTCTACATGGCGCTCCACACCTATACCCGCTGGAAGCTCAACGAAAAATATGGCGACGCGGTGCAGCCCAAGACCGGCCCGATCCGCGCCGATCTGCTCGGCAATATGTGGGCGCAGGAATGGGGTAATATCTACCCGCTCGTTGCGCCCGCGGGCTCGGGCGACCTCGGCTATGACGTCGGCGAACTTTTGGCCGCGCAGGGCAAGTCGCCGCTCGACATGGTCAAGATCGGCGAGAATTTCTACTCGTCCCTCGGCATGGCGCCGCTCCCTGAAACCTTCTGGAAGCGGAGCATGTTCACCAAGCCCGCCGACCGCGAAGTCGTCTGCCACGCGTCGGCGTGGGACATCGACAACAAGGACGACATCCGCATCAAGATGTGCATCAAGGTGAATGCCGACGACTTCACCACCATCCACCACGAACTCGGCCACAACTATTACCAGCGCGCGTATAAGGGCCAGCCGTTCCTCTATCTGAACGGCGCCAACGACGGCTTCCACGAAGCGATCGGCGATTTCGTCGCACTGTCGATCACCCCGCAATATCTGGTCGACATCGGCCTGCTCGACACCGCGAAAGTGCCGAGCGCCGACAAGGACATCGGCCTGTTGCTGCGTCAGGCGATGGACAAGGTGGCATTCCTGCCGTTCGGCCTGCTCGTCGACCGCTGGCGCTGGGGCGTGTTCGACGGCACGATCAAGCCCGCCGATTACAATCGCGCCTGGACCCAGCTGCGCACCCAGTATCAAGGTATCGTCCCGCCGGGCGAGCGGCCGGCGGATGCCTTTGACCCGGGAGCCAAATATCACATCCCCGGCAACACCCCTTACACCCGCTATTTCCTTGCGCGCATCCTGCAGTTCCAGTTCTACGAAGCCGCGTGCAAGCAGGCGGGCTGGACCGGGCCGCTCCACCGCTGTTCCTTTTATGGCAACAAGGAGGTCGGCGCGAAGCTCAATGCGATGCTTGAAATGGGTTCGTCGAAGCCGTGGCCCGACGCGCTCGAAGCCTTCACCGGAACGCGCGAGATGTCGGGCAAGGCAATGGCCGATTATTTCGCGCCGTTGAAAGCGTGGCTCGACGAGCAGAACAAGGGCAAGCCGCAGGGCTGGTAAGGCGCCCGGTTTGGCAAAATCATTCGGCCGGGGAGTTTGCTTCCCGGCCAATTTTTTGTGCCTCGACCGCCTGTTTGAACCGCGCAAGCCGGGCGCTGGCGGCGGCGGCGTGCGGGCCGATCCAGCGGTCGTGAATGTCCTGGATCGGCATCGCGTTGAGGTGATTCCACCGTTCGCGGCCGCGGCGTTCGGCGACGACCAGCCCTGCCTCTTCGAGCACTTTCAGATGCAGCATCACCGTGCAGCGGTCGATGTGGGCGAAGTTGCCGCACAGCGTGCCGGTTGTGAGGGGCTGGTCCTTGAGCGTGTCGAGGATCTGGCGACGGACGTGCGACGCCAGTGCCTTGAAAACTTTATCATATTCTCCGTGAATTGACATGTTATAAAAATATAACATAATGATCCGCGAATCAAGCGGAGATTGTCGACGGAGTTGAAATTTCGGGTGGCGGCGCGGATCGCGAAGCCGGTGCATGAGGTGTTCGAGGCGGTCGCCGACCCCGCGAAGCTGTCGAATTATTTCACCACGGGCGGCGCCAAGGGCCGGCTCGAGACCGGCGCGACGGTGACCTGGGACTTCGCCGATTTCCCAGGCGCCTTCCCCGTCCATGTCATCGAGGTCGTGGCGGACGAGAAGATCGTCCTCGAATGGCAGGCGAGCGAGGGCGAGGCGCACAATATCGAAGGCAGCGGGCCCAAGGATGCGGACTATCGCACCCGCGTGACGATGAGCTTCAAAGCGCTCGACGACGGCCGCACGCTGGTCGAGATTGCCGAGGAGGGTTGGCGCGAGAATCAGGGCGCGCTCAGCGCGTCCTATGGCAATTGCCAGGGCTGGGCGCAGATGCTGTGCGCGCTCAAGATGTGGATCGAGCATGGCATCAACCTGCGCGAGGGCATGTATCGCTGATCCCGCCGCGGGATACCCGGTACATTTTTCCGGCTGGTTTCGCGCCGCGACTTGGGCGATAGGGGCTTCCCCCATAACCGAAAGGAACCCCGGTGAAGCGCATGATTCTGGCCAGTGCCGCCCTGTTTTTTGGCGCCGGAACGGCGCAGGCGGCGACCTGCGAGGACGGGTTCGTCAAAACGGGCAATCCGGTGACCGGCCTGCGCTTTGTTGCGACGACGACGGTCCCGAACATGAGCATGGCGAGCGCGGTGGGGCAGATCAACGGCATCGTCGCCGCAAAAGGCTATGCGATCCTGGCTGCCGAGCCCGCGAGCGGCGCGATGCTGATCGAGCCGCCCGCCACCGGCAAGTCGCGGCCTTTTCCGATCGAGGTGGCCGCCGATGGCGCGGGCAATGTCCGCATGGAGGCGAAGCTGCGCGCCGGCATGGGGGTGCCCGAAGCGGGGGCCAAGGCCGAAATGTGCGGCATTTTGAACCAGTTGAAGGGCGGCAAGGCGGGCGAGGCGCTGGCGGCCAAGGGCATGGGCGCCACCAGCGCCGCGGGGGCACCGATCCGGATGAGCGTGCTGCGTTTTTCGCAGGATATCACCGGACAGGCCGACAAGAACCATGCTGTTGTGCAGAAACGATATGAGGGTCGGCAATTCACCCTCTACGGGCCGGTCGCCTATGTCGGGCCGGTCGGCAACAGTTACCGCGTCGAGTGGAAGCTGTTGGCCAATGTGCTGACCGACATCGTTCCCGGCCGCGCGTCGGCGGGTTTCTCGGTCAATTGCGTGCTGGCCCCGGGGCAGTCGGTTTATGCACTGCAACTGAAACCCGACAAGCATGTCGAGCTGACCGGGACGTTCGACGAACTGCAATATGGCCGCTCGTCGGTCTGGCTCAAGGACTGCCGACCGGTGAAAAAATAGGCGGGCCCGATCAGGGCGTCATGGCCCAGCCGGCCAGGCCGCCCGCAACGACCAGTGCGGGGGCGACGAACGATCCCTTGACGCGCCACACCACGACCAGCGCGGCGAGAAAAAGCATGGCCGCGGCGGCGGAGTCGCTGACGCGTCCCGCGGTCGACGCGCCGATTTGCAACCATGTCGCCGCGATCACCCCGACGACCGCCGCGGCGACCCCGCCGAGCAACCGGTGTAATGCCGGATTTTCGACCACCGCCTCCAGCCGTTCGAAAAAGATCATCGAAAAGGCGAAGGCGGGGAGGAACATCCCCGCGGTGATCGCCAGCGCGCCGGGCAGGCCGCCCGCCACATAGCCGACAAGGGTCGCAAAGATGACGAGCGGCGCGGGCAGCATGCCCGCCAGCGCGACCCCGTCGAGGAAGCTGGCATCGCTGATCCAGCCGCGCTCGACGGTGTCGGCGCGAACATAGGGAATGGCGGTATAGGCGCCGCCGAAGGTGAGCAGGCCACCCTTCAATCCGGCAATGAACAGCGCGAGGGTGCTTGCATCGCCAAGTGATGCGGCGGTCGTCGGCGCCGTGTCGGTGGTCGGCAAAAGCACCGCCAGCCCGACCGCGGCGATGACGGTTGCGATCGTGGCCACGCGATGACGGGCAAAAGCATAAACGAGGCCGCCCGCCACCAGCGGAATCCAGAACGCCGCGCCGACCAGCGTTGCCGCCAAAGCCGCCGCGGCAATCAGCCACAGCAGCCCGTCCTCGAGGATATGGGTGCCGATCCGCTGCACCGCGCGCGCGATGATCGCGAGGACGACGATCTGGGCGCCGACAAACACCGGCGCCATCGCGGGCGACCCGGCGATCCAGTCGCGGTACAGCCAGGCGACGGCGAGCATCAGCAGGAAGCCCGGCAGCATGAAGCCGAACCCGGCGAGCAGGCCGCCGATGCGCCCGCGTGCGATCATGCCGAGGTGGACGCATAGCTCGTGCGCCTCCGGCCCCGGTAGCACTTGCATGACCGCAAGCAGGCGGTTGAAGCGCGCCGGCGAAATCCAGCGTTCCTCTTCAACCAGTGCCTGCTTCACCATCGCGATCTGTGCGACAGGACCACCGAAAGCGAGCACCCCAAAGCGGAGAAAGCGAAGAAAGAGCCGGATTAACGAGAGGCGGGGTGGCGAGAATTCCTCGGTCGTCATGACAAGCGCGCTCCTTGCCGGAGATGCGGCGTGTGGAGCGGAACTTGGACGGCAGGACGTCTGAACGGGCGCCCGCACGGCCCGTCGGGAGGGCTTAGCAATTCCTGCGGCGCGGCCAAGATAGATTTTG
>JAHCKJ010000177.1 GCA_026125835.1 Sphingopyxis sp. | reverse complement strand
TCGGGCGACGGGATCGATCAGGATGACATGATCAGCTTCCTCGGCACGCATAACGGCGGAACGCGGGCGGGCGGCATCGGCAACGCCCCCGCGACGATCCGCTCGGACCGGGTCGTGGTGACTTTGGCCGACAAGCGCACCGTCCGGCTGCGCTATATCAGCTGTCCGTTTGCGCCCTTCCTCGACACGGCGCAGCAAAATGTCTGCGACGGGCTATAGGCGATGATGGCGGGGGGCAGCCTGTGGCCGATCATCGCGAGCCTCGCGGCGCAGGGCGCCCCGGGGACCGAAGTGACGCCGCCGCCCGCGCCGGACGAACCACCCATCGCCGGGGATGCTTCACCCGCCGAACAGCCCGCCGACGAACTGATCCCGCCGCCGCCACCCGTCGACTGGCAGGACATGATCAAGGACGATCTGGTCACCCAGATCATCGAGGGTCGCCGCCGCCCCGGCTATCGCCCCGACCTGCCCGATGCGTTGACGCAGGACAATGTCGGCGCGCTGCGTCCGCCGCCGCCGCAGGCGTTTCCGGGGATGGAGGACCAGTTGCCGGTTCCCGACCGCTGGCGCCTGATCGAAAGCCTGGGGGTGGTCAAGGAACGCTGGTTCGACCCCTATCACCAGAACAGCTACAAGGGCGATCGCGCGATCGACCGATCCAAGGTGCCGTGGCTGCCGATCAAGGGCGACGACTGGTTCATCGTCGCCAATGCGGTGTCCGACACCGTGTTCGAACCGCGCACCTTTCCGATCCCGGTCGGGGTCCAGACGACCGAACGGCCGGGCAGCCTCGACGTGTTCGGCAAGGACCGCAGCTTTGTCTTTGCCCAGACCTTCATCGTCGGCGCGGCGCTGATCAAGGGATCGACCGCCTTCAAGCCACCCGACATCGAATATCGCGTCACGCTGGCGTACCAGGCCAATTATGTCGACGTTCCCGAACGGCGTGTGCTCGACGTGCGCCCGTCGAAGGCGAGCCATCGTTACGACGCGTTCCTGGGGGTGCAGGAATTGTTCGTCGACAAACATCTCGGCAACACGTCCGACCGTTATGATTTTTATTCGGTGCGGCTCGGCATCCAGCCGTTCCAGAGCGATTTTCGCGGCTTCCTGTTCAACGACAGCCAGCTCGGGCTGCGTTTCTTCGGCAATCGCGACAACAACCGTTTCCAGTATAATTTCGCCGCCTTCTGGCGGCTCGAAAAGGACACCAACTCGGGTCTCAACGACATCACCCAGACCCCGCGCGACGATTTTGTGCTGACCGCCAATCTTTATCGCCAGGATTTTCCGGTCGTCGGGCTGACCAGCCAGGTCAGCGTGACCTACAATATGAACCGCGAAAAAAACGATGTTCAGATCGACCACAACGGTTTTCCGGTGCGCCCGGCGCTGCTCGGCGACCTGCGCGGGCGCGAATATGATGTCGTTTACCTCGGCTATAGCGCCGACGGGCGGATCGGGCGGATCAACCTGACCGCCAGCTTCTATGCCGCGCTGGGCGAGGACCGGAACAGCTTCTTCACCAGCAAACCGGCGCAGATCCGCGCCGGGTTCGGCGCGGTCGAACTCAGCTACGACCATGACTGGATGCGCTTTCGCCTGTCGGGACTGTATGCGACGGGCGACGGTGACCCGTATAACAAGACCGAGGGCGGCTTCGACGCGATCTTCGAGAATCCGATCTTCGGCGGCGCCGACACCAGCTACTGGATCCGCCAGACGATCCCCTTCGCCGGCGGCGGGCGCGTCATTTCGGTCAACGGCCGCAACGGCATATTGAATTCGCTGCGTTCGTCGAAGGAGGAGGGGCAGTCGAATTTCAACAATCCCGGCACGGTGTTTGTCGGCGTCGGCGCCGATTTCGACCTGACCCCCGAATTTCGCGTCAGCGCCAACGCCAACCACCTGTGGTTCGAAAACACCTCGTCATTGCAGGCGCTGCGCATGGAGGGCTCGATCCCCAGGGATATCGGTTTCGACCTGTCGGTGGCGACGATCTGGCGACCGAAAGCGACGCAGAACATCGTCGGCCGCCTCAGCGGCGCGGTGCTGCTGCCCGGCAAGGGGTTCAAGGACCTGTTCGACAACAAAAAGAAGAACGACGCCTATGTGTCGATCCTCGCCAATGTGATTTTGAGTTTCTGAGATGCTGATGCGCAAACTCTTTGCCCTGCTGGCCTTCGCCGCGATGTGCGCCGCCTTTGGCGTCAGCGTCACGCGCGCCGCCGAGGAAGAGAAACCGCTCAAGATTACCTATCGCTTCACCCCGCCCGCGCCGCGCGAACAGAGCGAGGCCGACGTCGCCGCCAAATCGGAGGGTTGCTACAGCTGTCACACGCGCACCGACCAGCCGTCGATGCACGCGACCCCCGCGGTGCGGCTTGGCTGCACCGACTGCCACGGCGGCGACGCGAGCCAGGTCGGCACCCCCTCGCTCGGCTATAAACATCCGACAAACAAGGCGGTGATGGCGCTCGCGCATCCGCAGCCGACCCTGCCCGGCGCCTGGCACGACAGCTCGGCCAACCCGGTGCGCAGCTACACCCTGCTCAACAAGGAATCGCCCGAATTCATCCGCTTCGTGAACCCCAGCGACTACCGCGTCGCGCGCGAGGCATGCGGCGCGTGCCACCTCGAGGTGATCGAGGCGACCGAACGCTCGCTGATGTCGACCTCGGCGATGCTGTGGGGCGGCGCGGCGTATAACAATGGCATCGTTCCGTATAAAAATTATGTGTTCGGCGAGGCTTATACGCGCGACGGCAAGCCCGCGTGCATCCTTTCCCCTTCGTCGCGGCTGACGAAAGAGGAATATGCCGAGGCGTGCAAGCCCGAGTTCGGATTCGACAAGATCCTGACCGACGAAGAGAAAAAGCGCGGCGCGCTGGCAAAGATGTACCCGCTGCCGCGCTGGAGCGTCATCCCGCCGGGCGACGTGTTCCGCGTATTCGAACGCGGCGGACGCAACATCAACACGCAATTCCCCGAAATCGGTCTGCCCAATCCGACCGGCAGCATCCAGCGGCTCGAGGAGCCCGGGCGCCCCGACCTCAAACAATCGAACCGCGGCCCCGGCACCGGGCTGCGCGTCGCGATCCCCGTGCTCAACATCCACAAGACGCGCCTCAACGATCCGCTGATGTGGTTCATGGGCACCAACGACCAGCCGGGCGATTATCGCCATTCGGGCTGTTCGGGCTGTCACGTCGTCTATGCCAATGACCGCGAGCCGCGGCACAGCCTGACCTACGCCAAATATGGCCGCGACGGCGAAACCGACACCGTCGACCCGACGATCCGCGAGAAATTATGGACCGGGGACGGCTATGGCGGCGGCAAGAAGCCCGCGGGGGGCGGGCATTCGGACGCATCGCATATGGCGCCCGACGACGGCTTTGTCGGCGGCACCGGCCATGGCGGCTTGATCGACCCCGCCGCCGCGACTCCGGGTGCGCCGCAGCGCGAGCCGCGCCCGCGCCGCGAATCGGGGCATCCGATCAGCCACGCCTTCACCCGCGCGATCCCGACCTCGCAGTGCATGACCTGCCACATGCATCAGCCCAATATCTTCCTGAACAGCTACCTCGGCTACACGATGTGGGATTATGAATCGGACGCGCCGCAACTGTGGCCCGGCCCCGACAACACCGCGCCGCGCCCGCCGGGGATGAGCGACGAGGAGTATCGGAAGAAATACAAGCAGCAGCGCTATCCGACCGCCGCCGAGGCGCATGCGGTGCTCGAACGCAATCCCGAAGGCGCGGCGACGCGCGGGCTGTGGGCCGATGTCGAGTTTTTGCGCGACGTCTATGACGTCAACGACACCAACAAGGATACGCAATTCGCCGATTATCACGGCCATGGCTGGAACTTCCGCGGCATCTTCAAACGCGACCGGAGCGGCAATCTGCTGAACGCCGACGGCAATATGTCGACCTATGGCACCGACACCGCGAACATCATCGACGCCAGGGATCCCGAAAAATGGCGCAAGAGCTGTAGCCATTACATCGATCCCAAGGAGCGCGACCTCTGCCTGTCGAGCGCCGATCCGGAGAGGCCCGGGGTCGAGGGCAAGTTCGTCGCGCCCGGCATCAACCCCGGCAAGGCGGTCCATATGATGGACATCCACGCCGAAAAGGGGATGCAATGCGCCGATTGCCATTTTGCGCAGGACAGCCACGGCAACGGCTATATCCAGGGCGAGGTCGCGAACGCGGTCGAGATCAGCTGCAAGGATTGCCACGGCACCGCCGACGCCTTCCCCAACCTGCTCACCTCCAACGTCGCGGCGCGGCCGCAGGGGAATAATCTCGCGCTGCTCCGCAATCCCGACGGGCGCCGCCGCTTCGAATTCCAGTATAATGACGATGCCGAGGTCATCGGCCTGATCCAGCGGTCGATCGTCGATCCGGGGCTCGAATGGCAGGTCAGCCTGGTCAAGCAGTCGGTGACCGAAGGGCCGCATTTCAACGCCAAGGCGGCGCGCGCGAAGCTGATGGCGCGCGCGGGCAGCGAGGACGGCAGATATGAATGGGGCCCGGGTGTCGCGAAGGAAGACCGCGCGCATGGTGACGACCAGCTGACGTGTTTCACCTGCCACCTGTCATGGACCACCAGTTGCGGCGGGTGCCATTTGCCGATCGAGGCGAACTGGAAAACCAGGATGCACCATTTCGAGGGCGAGGAGACGCGCAATTTCGCGACCTACAACCCGCAGGTGGCGCGCGACGAGATGTTCCAGCTCGGCCGTCACCAGCTGACCAAACCCGGCGAGCCCGGTCCGAACGGCGAGGTCCGCGGCATCATCACCCCGGTGCGCTCGACCTCGGCGTTGATCCTGTCGTCGACCAACATCAACCGCGAGCGCATCTACATCCAGCAGCCGCCGGTGGCCGCGAGCGGCTTCTCCTCGCAGGCCTTCGCGCCCCACTACCCGCACACGG
>JAHCKJ010000176.1 GCA_026125835.1 Sphingopyxis sp. | reverse complement strand
GCAATCCCGTCTATGCCGAAGCGCATCTGCGCGTCAGTTCGGCGAGCACGCCGCACGAACAAACGGTGCGCGCAATTCTGGAGGCGCTGGCGACATGGAAAAGTTGACCGTCGAGCTCGGCGCCCGCAGCTATCCGATCCTGATCGGCGACGGGCTGATCCGCGACATCGGCGCCCATGTCGCCCCGCTCTTGAAACGCCCGCGCACGATGATCGTCACCGACCGCCATGTCGCCGACCATTATCTCGCCGCGCTCGGCACCGCGCTGGCGATGGAGAATATCTCTTTCTCCTCCTTTGTGCTCGAACCGGGCGAGGCGACGAAGAGCTGGGCGGGGCTCGCGCGCCTGACCGAGTGGCTGATCGGCGAGGGCATCGAGCGCAGCGACCATGTCATTGCGCTGGGCGGGGGCGTGATCGGCGATCTCGTCGGCTTCGCGTGCAGCATCGTCAAACGCGGTTGCAATTTCATCCAGGTGCCGACGACTTTGCTTGCACAGGTCGACAGCAGCGTCGGCGGCAAGACCGCGATCAACGTCGCCGCGGGCAAAAACCTGATCGGCGCCTTTCACCAACCGGCGATGGTCGTCATCGACCCGACGACGCTCGAAACGCTCCCGCGCCGCGAACTGGCCGCGGGTTATGCGGAGGTCGTCAAATACGGGCTGATCGACGACGCCGATTTCTTTGCATGGTGCGAGGCGAATGGCGCGGCGCTGCTCGCGGGCGACGGCACCGCGCGCGCTTATGCGATCGCGCATAGCGTCGCCGCCAAGGCGCGCATCGTCGCCGCCGACGAGCGCGAGACGCAGGATATTCGCGCGCTGCTCAACCTCGGCCACAGCTTCGGCCATGCGCTCGAGGCCGAAACCGGCTATTCGGACCGGCTGCTTCACGGCGAAGCGGTTGCTGCTGGCATGGTGCTCGCGCACCAGTTTTCCGCCGCGAACGGCCTCTGCTCCGCCGCCGACGCGACGCGCGTGCGCGACCATCTGGCCGAAGTCGGTTTGCCCGCCGACCTGGCGAGCGCCGGGGTCGACGCCGACGGGCGGACACTAGCCGCGCATATGGCGCACGACAAAAAGGTGCGCGGCGGCAAATTGCCGCTGATCCTGACCCGCGGCATCGGGCAAAGTTTCGTCACCGACGAATATGGGCTGGATCGCGTTGCGAATTTCCTGGACCGCGTTTCGCAAGATTAACCCGTCGCGGGTTCCTCTCTGGCCAGCTTGGCGGTACGGCGGCGCTCGCGCAACGCTTCCAGGACGCTGGCCGCTTGTCGTCCGCCCCCGGCGACAAACCGATGGTCCATTCCCGCCGCCAGGTCGCCTTCGCGAATCTGCGCGTCGAGCCGCGTCGCGTCGAGGTGGCGCAGCGCCTGTTCGACGTCGGCAATTTCGCCGTCGTCGATATCGAGCTGCCGGAGCGCCATAAGTCCCAGCGCGATGGAACTTTCAAAAGTCTCGCGGATCGCTCCGCTGATCCGCGCGCCGTCGACAGCCATCAACTGGCGGCGGTCGAAAACGCGCATCAGAAGTTTTGCGTCGGGGAACGCCTTGCCGATCGGCGCCAGCACCGCGGCATCGACACTGCGGTCGTCGGTGCAAAAAACGATCAGACGCGCCTCGTCTGCGCCGGCCCGGCGCAGGACATCGACCTTCAGCCCGTCGCCATAATAGACTTTGGTGTTGTAGCGGCCGGATGTTTCGATCTGGCTCGGCTTCTTGTCGATCAGCGTCACCGAACAATCGACGGCATTCAGCATCTGCGTGACAATCTGTCCGAACCGGCCGTAACCGACGACGATGACCGACCCGCGCGGCGCGTTTTCGGGATCCTCGAGTTCGCCGATATCGGTGTCGGGCGCAAATTCCAGGTTCCGTGCGAACAGCATGAGGAAGGGCGTCGAAATCATCGACAGCGTCACCACGGCGCTGAACAGGCTGGCCGCCGCGGGCGCGATAAGCAACGCGCCGGTTGCTTGTGTGAATAACAGAAATCCGAACTCGCCGCCCTGGCTGAGCAGCAGGCCGAGGCCAAGCGCGACATTCCAGGGTTTGCCGAACAAACGGACCAGCAATGTCAATATCGTGGCCTTGACCACAACCAGCCCGGCCGCCAGCCCGACCACCCGCAGCGGATCGTCGCGAATCACGTTAAGGTCGAGCACCATGCCGACCGCCAGAAAAAACAGCCCGAGCAGCACGAGACGAAAGGGCTCGACGTCAGCCTCGATCTCGTGCCGGTAAGGCGAATCGGCAAGCATGACCCCGGCGATGAAGGTACCAAGCGCCGTTGACAGATGCAGGCTGTGCATAAACGCCGCGCTGGCGATCACGACGAGCAGGCCGACGACGACGAACAACTCGCGCTCGCCATAACGGCCGATGACGCGCAGCAGCGGATTGACCACGAACCGGCCCGCGAGCACCAGCACGACGATTGCCGCCACGGTGTAGAGCGCCAATTGCCAGCCGGGCGGCGCCGACGGATCGGCCGGTGCCCTGGACAGGACAGCGACAATGGTAATCATCGGCACGATCGCCAGATCCTGGAACAACAGGATAGAAAACGCCTTCTCCCCGAACGGCGAGTTGATCCGCCCAGAGCTTTTCAAACCCGGCAACACCTGCGCCGTCGAGGATAGCGCGAGCGGCAAACCCAGCGCCAGCGCCGCCTGCCAGCTGAAACCCAGCGTCAGGAAAATCAGGCCGGACAGGATCAATCCGGTGATCGCGACCTGGGCGAACCCGAGACCGAAGATCGCCCGCCGCATGTTCCACAGGCGGCGCGGATGCAATTCCAGCCCCACCAGAAACAACAGAAAGGCAATGCCGATCTCGGCAAAGGCGAGTTTGGATTCGCCCCCGCCAACCAGCCCCAATCCATAAGGCCCGACCAACGAACCCGCGATCAGATAGCCGAGTACGGCGCCCAGCCCCAGGCGGCGGAACAACAGGACGAACAGCGTCGCCACGCCGAGCAGGATAGCGCCTTCAACCAGCGCGGTATCGGTCGCTTGTTCGGCGGCCTTTTCCGCTGCCACTGCCGACAGCGCGAGCAGGGTCATGCCGCCGCGACCCGCGCTTCGAGCGCCGCAATAGCGGCGTCGAACGGCAGCAATATGGCGCCGTGCCGCGCCGGATAGTCGCGTGCGGGGGCGAGCAGATCAAAACCCGGCCAGTCGGGCGGCTCGCCTTCGCCCGCAAACCATGCCGCGATCGCATTTCGCGCGCCGCGCATGTCGGCGATCGTCCGGCCCCGGACATGCCGTGCCAGCAAGGTTGCCGCCGCCTGCCCCAGCGCGCAGGCTTCGACGTGCATTCCGACGTCGGCCACCCGCCCGGCAGCATCGGCATCGAGATCGAGCAGGATGCGACTGCCGCACAGCGGCGCCCGCACGCTCGCATGAAATCGCGCCGCGGGACGCGGCAGATGCTCCGCCGTCGCCACCGCCAGTGCCAATATGTCGCGATTATAGAGCGGCGCGCTCATGGCGCCGATGCGCCGGCTTTGGCCTCGGCCTCGCGCGCCTGGGCGCGTCGATCGGCGATCACCTGGCTCAGCGCCTTGCTGGTGGCATTGAGTGCGGGATAGGTGCGGCTGTCGGTCATCCACGCGGGACGCTGGGCGTTGCCATAGCCGATATCGTAGAGCAGCGTGACCGCCATAAAGCCGATCGCGGCGATCATCAGCCCCTTCACCGCGCCGAACCCGGCCCCCAGCCCGCGGTCGAATCCGCCGACGAGCGACGCGCGGCTGCGCTGCCCCATCGCACGCGACCCCCATTTGGCAAAAGCGAAAACGCCGCCGAACAGCAGCACGAACGCCAGCATCGCCGCGCCGCCCTCGGTCCCGACCCAGCCTGTCAGCAGGTCGGTGACCGCCGGGTGGAAGAATCGCACCGCCGCGATCGCCAGCACCCAGGCGAGCAACGTCGTCACCTCCTGCACCAGGCCGCGCGAAAAACCGAGCACCGCGCTGCCGCCGACGAGCGTCAGCACGAGGATATCCAGAGCCGTCAGACTTCCCATGCTGGGGTGGCTAGTCGCGCCCGAGCATCAGGTCAACGAGTTCGCCAAGCCGTTCGAAGCCGGTCACCGAAATCCCGCCGACGGGTTTCAGCCCCTTCGGACCCCAAGCGCGCGAAAAACCGAGCTTCGCCGCTTCGCGCAGGCGCAACCCGTCGTGCGAAACCTGTCGCACCTCGCCCGAGAGCGACAATTCGCCGAACACGATCGCGTCGGGGGGAACGGGCCGTTCGCTGAACGCCGAGATCAGCGCCGCGGCGACCGCGAGATCGGCCGCCGGGTCGGTGAGCCGGTATCCGCCGGCTATGTTCAAATAGACTTCGGCCGCCCCCATTTGCAGCCCGCACCGCGCCTCCAACACCGCGAGCACCATCGCCAGCCGCCCGCTATCCCAGCCGACGACCGCACGGCGCGGCGTCGCCCCGCTCGCCAGCCGCACGGTCAGCGCCTGCACTTCGACCAGCACCGGACGCGTGCCTTCGAGCGCCGGAAACACGACCGATCCCGGCACATCGCGGCTGCGGTCGGTCAGGAACAGGCTCGACGGGTTGGCCACCTCGCCCAGCCCGTCCTCGCCCATCGCGAACACCCCGATCTCGTCGGTGCCGCCGAAGCGGTTCTTGACCGCGCGCAGGATGCGATATTGGTGGCTGCGCTCGCCCTCGAAGGCGAGCACGGTGTCGACCATATGCTCCAGCACCCGCGGCCCGGCGATCGTCCCGTCCTTGGTGACATGCCCGACGAGCACGATCGCCGCGTCGCTGTCCTTGGCATAGCGGATCAACTCCTGCGCCGACGCACGCACCTGGCTCACCGTGCCCGGCGCGCTGTCGATCAGGTCGCTATGCATCGTCTGGATCGAGTCGATGACGACGAAATCGGCGGTCTGGCGGTCGAGCGTCGCCAATATGTCGCGCACCGACGTCGCGCTCGCCAGCGCGACCGGCGCGTCGCCAAGCCCCAGCCGCTGGGCGCGC
>JAHCKJ010000175.1 GCA_026125835.1 Sphingopyxis sp. | reverse complement strand
GAACTCGGCTTTTTGACCGAGCGCCGTCAGGCGTTTGAAAACCTCGCCTACCGCGTCAATCTGGAATCCGTGAAGGGTGTGGTGACGACCATGATCCAGACCGAAAAATACGGGACGCCGCTCGCCAGCGCGCTGCGCGTGCTGTCGGCCGAGTTCCGCAACGAACGCATGATGCGCGCCGAAGAAAAGGCGGCACGCCTGCCCGCGATCATGACGGTGCCGCTGATCCTGTTCATTCTGCCGGTGCTGTTCATCGTCATTCTGGGGCCGGCCGCCTGTTCGCTTTCCGACGCCATGTCGGGCGGCAGCTTCGGCTGATCCCGGCAAGCGTTCGCCGACGACAAACAAGGGGCGGGATCACTCCCGCCCCTTTTTCATTCAGGCAACCTGCTGCTCGATCGCGCCGAATATGCTGTGATGGCGCTCGTCGTCCATCCAGATGCGGACCGTATCGCCCTTTTGCATGAAGGGCGTCTTCGGCGCGCCGTGCTGGATCGTTTCGACCGTCCGCACTTCGGCCAGGCAGCTATAGCCAAGCCCGCCCTCGGCGACCGGCTTGCCCGGGCCGCCGTCGGCGTCGCGGTTGGACACCGTGCCCGATCCGATGATCGTCCCGGCGCCCAGATTGCGCGTCTTCGCGGCATGCGCGATCAACGCCCCGAAATCGAAGGTCATGTCGACCCCCGCATCGGCGCGGCCGAGCGGCTGGCCGTTGAGGTCGACGCACAAGGTGCCGTGCAGTTTGCCGTCCTGCCAGCGATCGCCCAGCGCGTCGGGGGTGACGAACACCGGCGACATCGCGCTCGACGGCTTCGACTGGAAAAATCCGAACCCCTTGGCGAGTTCGGCGGGGATCAGCCCGCGCAGCGACACGTCATTGGTCAGCCCGACCAGCAGGATATGGTCGCGCGCTGCCACCGGGTCGATGCCCGCGGGGACGTCGCCCGTGACCACGACCACTTCGGCCTCCATGTCGCAGCCCCACGCCGGGTCGGCCAGCGGGATCGGGTCGCGCGGCGCCAGAAAGGCATCGCTGCCGCCTTGGTACATCAGCGGGTCATGCCAGAAACTGTCGGGCATTTCGGCACCGCGCGCCTGCCGCACCAATGCGACATGGTTCACATAGGCGCTGCCATCCGCCCACTGATAGGCGCGGGGCAGCGGCGAGGCAGCATCACGCTCGTGGAACCGTTCCTTGGGAATCGCATCATGATTGAGGTCTTCAGCCAGCGCCGCCAGCCGCGGAGCGGAAACCGTCCAATCGTCGAGCGCGCTTTGCAGTGTCGGGGCGATGTGGCCGGCATCGGCATACCAGGCAAGGTCGTCGGACACGACGACAAGACGGCCGTCACGCCCCTGTTTGAGGGAAGCTAGTTTCACGCACGCTCCTATGGTTGCGACGCCGCACTCCCGGCATCGCCAACAAGCGGGCGAGGGTCAGCGCGACGTCGTGATCGAGGCGAAACAGGTAAAGCCGCTCTGCCCCGCCTGCAAGCGCCGGATGTATTGCAGATACGCCTGCGACTGGTTGTAGGTTGTCCCGGGCAAGGTCTGGCCACGGAAAGCGCGCTTCACTTCTTCGCCGGTGAATGGCCGCATCGCACCCGGAAACGCGCCCTGGGTGCCCGGCGGGACAAGCTTGCCCTGCGCATCGATATATTGTCCGGCAGCACCGGGTGCGGGAACCGGGATCTGGCAGTTCATTACCGATACCGCCGTCTGCGCGAACGCCGGGCGAATGGTCAGCGCCGCCGAAACGCCGACGGCACCCAATGCCAGCATCCGGCGCCGCGACGGGACGGTTTCATCGGTCTGGGCGGCGGTTTCGGCCGGAATTTCACGCTTGTCCATGGTCGGCGCATAACCCAATGAAGCGCCAAGGAAAAGCAAAACAGGGCTCGCGTCCGCGATACATCCCGCTTTGGCACATTCGTCGCCCGCACCTTAACGCGGGTAAACGCCCTTGCGCCCGCCCCCCGCTTCATGCGAGGCGCAGCGCAATGTTCGATCGCCTGTCCAGCCTCGTCATTGCGCTTACCATGGTGGCCATCGCGGCCATCTTTTCGGCACTGACCGGCGGCGACCCGCTGTCGATTGCCATCATGGCCGCCGCCGCGCTGGTCGCGGTCGCGACGATTTACGGCTCGCTCCCGACGGCGGCGAGCGAACCCTTCACCGGCGCGGCCCCGGCGCCCCCGGCGACAGTCGCGTCGCTGCTGCGTCATCCCGATTTCGCGCACTGGGTCGATCAGGAAAAAGAACCGCTGCTCGGCATCGCCGACAATATCGTGACGATCGCCAACGACGCCGCCGTCCGCCTGCTCGGCCGCCATATCGTCGGCGCCGACGTGCGGACCGCGATCCGCCATCCCGCCGCGACCGAATGGCTTTCGCGGATCGGCAGCGGCACCATGCCGGAAACCGTCAATCTGGTCGATTTTCCGCGACCCGGCCAGCGCTGGACGATGCGCATCGCCGCATTGTCGGGCGACGATTATATCGTTTTCCTCTCGGATCGGTCGGCAATCGACGCGGCCGACCGGATGCGATCCGATTTTGTGGCCAATGCCAGCCACGAACTGCGGACGCCGCTTGCCGCCATCCTGGGTTATGTCGAAACGCTGCAGGAAATGAACGGCGACACCGATGCCGCGACCCGCGACCGTTTTCTAGCGATCATCGAGCGCGAGGCAAAACGCATGCAGCAGCTGGTGATCGATCTGCTGTCGGTGTCGCGCGTCGAGGCCGACCGGTTCCGGCGGCCGACGACGACCGTCGACCTCGCCGCGATCGTCCGTACCACGCTCGCGCAGCTCGGCGACAGCGAACCGGCGCGCGCCGCCGATCTGGTCGCAAGGCTCGGCGACGCGCCGCTGCCGATGCTGGGCGACGCGGCACAGCTTGGCCAGCTTGCCCATAATATCGTCTCGAACGCCATGAAATACGGCCGCGCGGGAACGCCCGTCACGGTCACGCTGGCGCGGGAGGGCGGCCGCGTCCGCCTGTCGGTCGAGGATCAGGGCGACGGCATTGCGCCCGATCATCTGCCGCGGCTGACCGAGCGTTTCTACCGCGTCGACGAGGCGCGCAGCCGGTCGGTTGGCGGGACCGGACTGGGGCTGGCGATCGTCAAACATATCGGCGAGCGGCATCAGGGGCACCTCGACATCGACAGCGAAGTGGGCCGGGGAACGCGGGTATCGGTGACGTTTCCACTCCTTGCCGACGGCTGACATTATCGCGGCGAAGGCCGAAACTTTGCGAAATCCTTGACTTTTCTTCACTTGGCCGCCATATGGGCAGCGCTATCGTCGCCTACGACGGAAATTTTTGCCCACGCGGCGGACACTTCCTTCCTCACGCTACCTGGCGCCACCGGCATCGGCCGGTGGTAACTCCGATTCCGTGAAAGGAACGACCCATGCCCACCGGCACCGTAAAATTCTTCAATACCGAAAAAGGCTATGGCTTCATCGCCAACGAGGATGGTTCGGGCGATAACTTCGTCCACATCACCGCCCTCGAACGCGCCGGCATGACGACGCTCAACAAGGATCAGCGCGTCTCTTACGATCTGGAAACCGACCAGCGCGGCAAAACCGCCGCGGTCAACGTCCAGTCGGCCTGATCTTTGGCCAAAGAGGATCTGCTGACCCTCGACGGCTTGATTGACGAGATTTTTCCCGACGGACGCTTTGGCGTCCGGCTCGAGAATGACCATCGGATCATCGCCTATACCGCCGGCCGGATGCGACGCTTTCGCATCCGGTCGGTCGTCGGCGACGCCGTTCGCGTCGAAATGACGCCCTATGACCTCAGCAAGGGCCGGATAGTATACCGCGAACGCGGCGCCGGCCCGGCAGGATCCGGTCCCCGCAAGGGCAACCGGTAAACTGAAAATAACGAAAAAATACAGGATATTATGACTTCATATTTAAACGCATTCCCTTCTCTTCTCCGGCCTTTTGCCGCGATTGACGCGCCCGCCGGAAAGATTGTCCGGCGCTCGCCGACCCTCACCCGCCGCGAACTGCGGCGCCTGATCGCCGACATGGTCGACTGATCGTTCGCCGCACCTCCCAGTCCCGAAACCAAGGATAACCGCCATGTCGAACACCAGCGATTTTTACCTCACGCAGGCTGAAAAATGCGCGGCCGACGCGGCGGCAAGCGACCTGTCGCAGGTACGCGATCGCAACCTGCGCGCCGAACAGGCGTGGCGGACGATGGCCGAACGATTGATCCAGACCGAGGCGACCCGCGCGCGGCAGGCCGCGGCGGCAGCGGCGCGCGCCGACGCGAACCGCATCGAGGCCGACGCCGGGTAAACAATTCCCGGCGTCAGTCGACGTCGGCCAGCAATTCCCCGATCTTTCCGAATATCTCGTCGATCTGGTTTTTCTCGACGATCAGCGGCGGCGACAGCGCGATGATATCGCCGGTCGCGCGCACCAGCAGACCGTTGTCGAAACAGGCGTGGAACAATTCCATCGCCCGCGCCGTTGGCGCGCCGGGGCGCGGCTCCAGCTCGATCCCGGCGACAAGCCCGATGGTACGAATGTCGATAATGTGGCGCCGCCCTTTCAGGCTGTGCGCCGCGTCTTCCCAATGGCTGCCGAGTTCATTCGCGCGGTCGAACAACCCGTCGCGCGCATAGAGATCGAGCGTCGCCAGCCCCGCCGCGCTGGCCAGCGGGTGGCCTGAATAGGTGTAGCCATGGAACAGTTCGATGCCCGCATCGACGCTGTCGAGCACTGCATCGTGCAGCTCGCGCTTCACCGCCACCGCACCCATCGGGACCGCGGCGTTGGTCAATCCCTTGGCCATTGTGATGATGTCGGGCGTCACGCCCCACTGCCCTGCTGCCGTTGCACCGCCGACGCGTCCGAAGGCGGTGATGACCTCGTCGAAAATCAGGATGATGCCATGCCTGTCGCAAATCTCGCGCAGCCGCTGCAAATAGCCGACCGGGGGGATCAACACGCCGGTCGAGCCCGCCATCGGTTCGACGATCACCGCCGCGATCGTTTCGGCGCCGTGCAGAT
>JAHCKJ010000174.1 GCA_026125835.1 Sphingopyxis sp. | reverse complement strand
GCAGCCGGTTCTGCCCCGGCGCGACATCGGGCAGGGTGGTGCAGCGTGCCGGGGTATCGGTTGCGATGGCCCCCGATACAAAGCCCAGATGCGCGCCGAGATTGCCGATAATCAATGCCGATTGCAGTCCCGTCGAAAAGGGATTGAATTGCGCGATCGGGCGCGACAGCGGCCCCGGCGGGCGTCCGACCTCGCCGTCGGGAAAATAGGGACGCGCGATGTTGCCGATCGCGCGATCGGCATAAGCGACATTGCCGGTCAGCGCCGCCGGGTCGTTCAGGAAGCTGCGCGTCGCCGGGACGAACTGGCGGACGTCGGCGCTGGCATTGGCGCCGAGTTCGGTCCCCGCCTGCGGATGAGAGAAAAACGCCGCGGTGCGCGCTTTCTGTAAGGACACATCAGTCCCGAAAATCGGCGCGTCGGGCGAACGGACGATACCAAGCACCGAACCATGGGTGTCGACGATGCTGATCGTCACCTGCGCCCGACTGTCGAGCGGGCGGCGAATCTGCGCGCGCGCGCGGCTCATCACCGCAAAGGCCTCCTCCAGCACCGCGCGCGCTTCGGCCTGCGTCAGCGGCGCCGGGTTGCTCGCGCCATCGGTTCCGGCGCGCAGCGGATAGCGGTTCGCGCCGCTGCCATCGGTGAGGACAAAGGCGTCGCGGTTCGAAAATTCGGCGGCGGTCGCAGCGCGGATGCCCGACGCTTCGCTGCCATAGGCGACCCCCGCGGTAATCGCGGCATTGGCATAGCCGATGACCGCAACCAGATTGCCCGCAACGCCATTGAGGCTGGCAAAACTCGCGCTGCCGCTGGTCTGCACCCCGGCAAAGGTCGCGTCGGAAAAGCGCAGCGACGTGCCGTCGACGGTGATCCTGTCGGCGGTGATCGTCGACGGCGCCTCGAACCCGCGCGTGCCCGCGAGCGCGATAAACTCTTCGGCGTCATTGTCGATGTCGAGGATATTGGGATCGCTGCCGTAGACGCCGTCGCCCATCACCCCGATACCGCCGACGAGCACGCCATTCTTGTAGAGCGGCAGCCCGCCCGGATCGGCAGCGAGGCCGAGCGGGGAGCGTTTGGGGCCGATCAGCGCCGCACTCCCCGCGGCGCCGAACCGCGCCGACAGGTCGCTGCACGGCAGCTGGCTGAACTGCACCCCGAACAGCGGGCCGCTCTCCAGCCCGACCGTGGTCGGCGCGGGCGGGAAATGTTCCTGGACGATCTGGCTGGCGGTGCGGGTCGAAAAGGCGTTGCCGCCGCTCGACAAATACGCGCCGGTCACCGCCTTGGCGATCGCGCCGCCCTCGGCAGGAAAAGTGACGTTCTGCGCGTCGATGCTGATGCCGTTCGGCGCCGCGGAGGTTGTCGCGGTGGCGCGCGCACCGGTCATGCGGAACACACCGAGGACATTGCCGACGCGGTCGGTCACCGCGATCACCGACGGCAGATTACGCGCCTGCGCTTCGGCGATCGCCTGCGCCATTACGCGTTCGACATCGGCGACGGTCAGCGCTTCGGCGGCGGGCGGCGTGTAGAGACCGCCGGTCGGGGTTGGCGTCGGCGCGGGCGCCGGGCTGGGCGTCGGCGTGCTGCCGCCACCGCCGCCGCCGCACGACGTCAGCAGCAGCGCCCCCATCGCCGCAAAGGCCGCCGAACGGAAAAGATGGCTCTTGCCCTGCATGGCCCTACCGCAGCGCCCGGATGGCGCGGACCGCGCTGCCGAACGACGCCTGGAATTCGGCGGGCTTGTAGGCGTTGGGATCCTTGACCGCGGCATAGGCGCGGTCGATGTCGCTGCGGATGCCCGCAGCTGCGCCGACGGTGACGCGCCCCGACGACACCAGCGCGTTGAGCAGGGTATCGACCCCCATCACCGCCTGCTGCGACCCCGAAAAATCGGTGAAACGGTCGCCGATCGCCTTCGCCGAAATCGCATCGACCATCGCAAAGGCGTCGGCGCCCGAGAAGCTGCGCGCCGCGAACGCGCTTTTGAGCGCCGCGACGGTTTGCGACAACTGCGCTGCCGCCTGCACCGCGCTCGCGCGGTCGGTCGCCATCGCCTTGTGGAACGCCGCGGTGCGCGCCGCCAGCTGGTCGGCCAGCGCGGGCGACGCCATGCGCGCGGCGGCGGCGAGCATGATCAGATTTTCGTCATTATAGGGCGGCATCCCTTCGGGAATATCGCGGCCCGGATTGTCGACCCCGGTCCGCACCGGCTTCGCTTGATCGAAGATGCGGCGGTGGCAGCTGTGGCAATCGAGGAAGTAAAATTCGGGGAACATCCCTTCGGTGCCGCGGCGCGACTGGAACAGCGCCAGGCTGCGTTCGATCGCGGTCGCCTGTCCCACCGCCCACATCTGGACATGGTCGGTGCGTCCGGTCGCCGAACCGAACTTGCGCCAGCCATAATCGGCGTCCTCCTGATGATGTGCCTGCATCGAGGAAAACAGGTCGAGCTCGAATGCGATGCGCGGATGCCCCGCCGCCATGATGCGGTGGGTGACGAACTGACCGTCGGCGGCCGATCCGAAATGGCAATCGACGCACACCCCCGCGCGGACGACGGGATCCTCGAGCTTCTTGAGCCCCGCCGACAGGTTGGCGAGATGTTTCTGGCGCATTTCGGCGTCGGGATTGGCGTTGGTGCCGACCCCGGCATAATGGCTCGCCAGCCAGCCACCCGCCGGGCCGTGGCAGGATTCGCAGCCGACCCCGTCCTCGAGCGGTAAGGTGCCGCGCACCGCGCCCTTTGCGGCAACCGCCCCCGCCGTCGCGTGACAGCCGATGCACATCTGCGCCGTCGCCGGGTCGCCGATCCCCAGGTTGCGCGCGATGAACCGGCTGCGGCTGTTGTTCAGCACCGCCCAGGCGCGGCTGTGCGCGCCGCCGGGGGTCGAGGGTTCCTGCCATTTCATCAGCTCGTCCTGGCGGACGACGGTGCCGTCGCCCTCCATCCGGCCGTGACAGGTCGATCCCGCGCACGACGCGACGCCGGTGTAACGCGCGCCGACGTCGCCCTGCGACTGGGCCGGGGGAGCGAGCACGAACGCCGCGACCGCCAGCGCGAGGAGCATCGCCGCGAACGCCGCGATGGCCGCCCACGGTCGCTCGCCGCGTCCTGAACCCGCGTCGGTGGTCATGCCCGAACCCCCTTTACCCTGCGCGCTATTCTGCCCTCAAACGACGCCAAATGCCAGCATCGCGTCGGCTACCTTCTTGAAACCCGCGATATTTGCGCCCTTGACATAGTCGATATAGCCGCCGCCGCGGTCGCCATAGGTCAGGCAGCTTTGGTGGATGCCGTGCATGATGTCCTTCAGCATCTGTTGCAATTCGGCCTCGTTCCAGCTGCGGCGGCCGCTGTTCTGGCTCATTTCCAGCCCCGACACCGCGACCCCGCCGGCATTGGCCGCCTTGCCCGGCGCGAACATGATCTTCGCATCCTTGAACACATGCACGCCGTCGAGGTTGGTCGGCATGTTGGCGCCCTCGCTGACCGCGATACAGCCGTTGGCGACCAGCATCTTCGCATCGTCGCCGAGCAGTTCATTCTGTGTCGCACACGGCAAGGCGACGTCGCATTTGACGCCCCACGGGGTCTTGCCGGCGGTGAAGCTCGCGCCTTTGAACTCCTCGCAATATTCCTCGATCCGGCCGCGGCGGTGCGTCTTGTGCGCCTTGACCCAGTCGATCTTTTCCTGGGTGATGCCGTCGGGATCGTGGATGAAACCGCCCGAATCGGAGAGCGTGAGCACCTTGCCGCCCAATTGGACGATCTTTTCGGCCGCGTGGGTCGCGACATTGCCCGACCCCGAAATCACCGCGGTCTTGCCGACCAGATCCATATTCTTGGCGGCGAGCATGTTCTGGAGGAAATAGACCGCGCCATAGCCGGTCGCTTCGGTCCGGATCAGCGATCCGCCCCATTCCAAACCCTTGCCGGTGAGTACGCCGGTAAATTCGTTGGTGATCCGCTTATACTGGCCGAACATGAAGCCGATCTCGCGTCCGCCCACCCCGATGTCGCCCGCGGGGACGTCGACGTCGGCGCCGATGTGACGATAGAGCTCGGTCATGAAGCTTTGGCAAAAGCGCATGATTTCGCGCACGCTCTTACCCTTGGGATTGAAGTTCGACCCGCCCTTGCCGCCGCCCATCGGCAGCCCGGTCAGCGCATTTTTGAACGTCTGTTCGAACGCCAGGAATTTGAGCACCGATTCGGTCACCGACGGGTGGAAGCGGATGCCCCCCTTATACGGGCCGATGGCATTGTTGTTCTGGACGCGCCAGCCGCGCTGGACACGGACATTACCGTTGTCGTCCTCCCAGCAGACGCGGAATGACACCACCCGGTCGGGTTCGGCGATCCGCCGCAAAATTTGCTGCGCGTGATATTCTTCCTTGTCGGCGATGAAATCGAAAATGTCCTCGGACACCTCTTGCACCGCCTGGACGAACTCGGGTTGCCCCGGGTTGCGCCGTTTCACGCCTTCCATGAACGTCGCAAAATCGACGTGATCCGAAACTGCCATGCACCCCTCCCCACATAACCGGGAAAGCCGGTGCGACCCCTGACGATTTTATCGTTGACCGACCTTGTGGGGGAAAGGCTACACCATCGCGGGGCAAAGGCAATATGGCAGCGCAGCGGCGGCCGATATTTTTCGGGTCCGGCCAAAAGGGGTGGAAATGAGCGAAACCAAGGGCATCACGCGGGGCATGACAAGCGCCAACCGGGCGATCCTCATCGCCGCCTTCCTCCTGCTGGCAGCCGCGATCGGCTATGCGATCTGGCGCGATTCGGCGCCACCGGTGCCCGAAAGCCCTACATCGTCGGCGACGCCTGGCGACGGGCTTGCGGCACTCGAGGCGCGGACGCGCAGCGAACCGAACAGCGCCGAAGCCTGGTCGGCACTCGGCGCCGCGCGCTTCGACACCGGCGATTTCGGTGGCGCGGCGGCGGCGTTTGAAGAGGCGACCGCGCTCGCGCCCGACTCGGCCGGCCAGTGGTCGGCGCTGGGCGAGGAGCCGGTGATGGGCAGCGA
>JAHCKJ010000173.1 GCA_026125835.1 Sphingopyxis sp. | reverse complement strand
CGCGCGACCAGAGCTATTTCCTGTTCGCGACGACGCAGGACCAGCTCGATTTCCTGCGGTTCCCCTTGGGCGGCCTCGAAAAGAGCGTGGTGCGAAAAATTGCGCGCGACTTGGGGCTGGGCGTCGCAGGTAAGCCTGACAGTCAGGACATATGTTTCGTTCCCGACGGCGATTACGCAACGCTCGTTCGCAAACTCCGCCCCGAAGCCGACGACCAGGGCGAGATCGTCCATATCGACGGCACTGTGCTCGGCGCCCACAAGGGGCTGATCCATTACACCGTCGGCCAGCGCCGAGGGATCGAAATCGGCGGACAGGCCGAAGCGCTCTATGTCGTGCGCCTTGATGCCGCCGCGAAGCAGGTCGTTGTCGGCCCCCGGCGCGCTCTGGCGGTTGCCGGGGCACGACTTGGGGAGACCAACTGGCTGGGCGTTGTCGAAGGGCGTCCGGTCCTCGCCAAGGTGCGGAGCATGGCAAAGCCCGCTCCCGCGCGGGTCGAGGGCGACCGGCTGCTGTTTGCCGAACCGGAATATGGCGTTGCTCCGGGACAGGCAGCCGTTCTTTATGATGCAGCCGATTCCAGCCGCGTGCTCGGTGGCGGCTGGATCGAAGAAACCTTCGCCGCCGACGCCGGGTAAGCTCGCGCAACCATTGACATTCCCGTCTGTTGGTTCAGCTTGGACGACGGATATGGGGAGACAATCATGACCAACTGGATCTGGCGTGGCGCGGTGCTGCTTTGGGCGGCCTTTTTTGCGATCGTGGGTTTGCGCGGTGTGATCGATCCGGCGAGCTATTCGGAGACGTTCAACTTCTCCATCACCGGGGTGGCGATCAACACGCTCCGCGCCGATCTTTCGGCCTTTTTTATCGTGGCATCGGGTGCGGCGGTGCTGGGGGCGCTGCTGCCGGGCTGGGTGCGTGCTCTGCTGGTACCGGCGGCGCTGTTCGGTACGGCGCTCGTGGGCCGGCTGATCGGTGCGGCGATGGGCGATCCGACCAATTGGGGCATCATCCAGGGCATGATTGTCGAGGCTTTGACGGTGGTGTTGATGCTGGCGAGCTGGTGGGTCTTGTCGCGCGTGCCGGTCGACGCGGCGGCGGTCAACTCGGCCGGAGTCGCCGACGACATGAGGTGAAGGCTGCCCGGCCGGGACCGCAAATGCCGTCCGCCGTTGTTGTGTTTTTAGGGATTTTGTGAGTTACTGCGCCCCGGGTCGCTTCTTTTCTCTTTTTGGGTGTAGGGGCGTATGGCAACCGATGACAAGAAACGGGCCGGATCGGATCGGCGAGCAACCGACCGGCGCGTTAGGGACGATCCCGATTACAAGGGTCCGGAACGCCGCATGGCCGACCGGCGTTCGGGCAAGGATCGTCGGACACCCGGCTGAAAGATGCCGACAAGGGGGTGGACGTTGACGGAACAGGGCTTGCCGCGACTGAGCGTCGATATCGTTTCGGACATCATGTGCCCGTGGTGCATCATCGGGTGGTTGAAGTTTCAAAAGGTGATGACGCATTTTGCGGGGCGCCTGGCTTTCCGCGTCCAGTGGCACCCGTTCGAACTGAACCCCGACATGCCGCCCGAGGGTGAGGATGCCGCCGCTCACGTCATGCGCAAATATGGCATTACCGCCGAACAGAGCCGGGCGAACAGCAGCAAGATGGCGGAGGTTGCCGCTGGGCTTGGCTTTGCCTTCAATCGCGGCCCCGGCTTTCAAATGCGCAACAGTTTCGACGCCCACCGCCTGCTGACGTGGGCTGGCGCGCTGGAAGAACCCGGTCAGACGGCGGCGACTGGCGTCCAGACCGCGCTCAAGCTGGCTCTGTTCACGGCGCATTTTACCGACAATCGCGACGTTAGTGATCATATGGTGCTGGCCGATGTGGCGGCATCGGTGGGGCTCGACCGCGCCCGCGCCCAATCGATTCTGGCATCGGGCGAGTTCGGCGAGATGGTGCGCAGCGAAGAAGCCTATTGGGCCGACCGGAATATAACCGGCGTTCCGGCCTTCATTCTGGGCGGCCGCATGATGATCCCCGGCGCGCAGGAGCCCGACGTGTTTGTCCGGGTGATCGAGAACAAGGTGCTGGCCCCCGCCGCGTGACCGGCGCGGTCGTGGGAAGGGCAGCGGTGGCGCGACGCGGCTGGCGCCCGGCGGCAAGGCTGCTATGGGCGGGGCGATGAAGCCTGTGGGATCGCGAAGGGTGGTGCTCGCCCGGTTGAAGGCCAAGCCGTTGCTGGCGGGGCAATCGCTGTGCGCGCTGGCCGCCGCGGTGCTCGCGCTGCGGCAGGCGCTCCCGGTGTGGGACGACGGCGCGGCCGCGGTGATGCGCGCGGTGCTGTTGGGCAATCTGCTGGTCAGCATCGGGATCGCCGCGGCGCTCGTCGGCCTGGTCGCCTTTCACCGCGCGTGGCGCTGGCGCGATGCCTATATCTGGCACGATGGCGCGACGCTGTATCGCGGCGGCGGCGAGCGCTGGCCGCTGGCGCTGATCCGCGACGTGGTGGTGGCCAAAAGCGAGCTGGGCATCGCGTCGCTGCGGCTGGTGGTCGATGACGACAGCGAAGTGACGCGCGAGCTGGTGAAGCTGTACCTGCTGGCCGATGCGCCCGAGGCGGTGCGCGGCGGGGTGATGTTCGCGGTCGCCGGGGTGCGCGGGTTTCCGGCGGAGTCGGCGCTCAACTGAGCGGGCGGCGGCGCCGGAAGTTGTCAAACTTGCCACCGCATCGACCCCGGAAACAAGCGGTTAGCGGCCGGGCATGAGCGAAGATTGCGAAAGTCGCCCAGCGCGGCGGCGTATCAAACATCACAAAGGTCGCACGCGGGCGCGATGTTTGGCGCGCGGTGGAACGGCGGTTTCGGACAAGTCAAAGAGCCAGACCGCGAGGGTGGCATGGCGGAAAATTGTAGGAAAGGGGTTTTGGGGTGGGGCGCGCGAAATAGGATTTGGGGGGCAATCAAGTCACCAAATCGAGTGGCAGGTCGGAGATATCACGTAATCGTTTGCCCTCGACCATCGCGTCGACCAGATCGAGTGTACCTTCGCGTTTTTGATCGACCAGCGCTTTCCGCAATTCATAAAGCGCGAAATGATAAACGCAGTCGATATCTCCGGTACCCAGCGCCAATGAGGCAATTCTGCTTGGCATGGGTTCGCCGGTAATTACGGCGATATGGGGTAGCCGTCCTTTGCGGTTGCGGACCAAATTCAGCCCCTCTGAACGCGCATTCTGGGCTCGGTCGCTGCGCAATGTCCATTTGCAACTAATCGAAGCGTGCAGGATGGAAAGCGCGTGGTTGCTTGCCCTTAAAGTGCTGAGTTTCGCACTCTCGTCATCAACCAGCATCTCGGCAGCATTTATTACCTCATCTGGTTCGGGACGACGGCCCACGACGATATCAGGCTTGATCAAATAATCTGAACCGAGTGCGGTCGCTATTTCACGGTTGCTCTTTGCTATCGCTTCAAGCTCATCAAGGTGAGCATATTGTTCGAATTGGGCAATCCCGCCGCCTTTGGTAATGAAGAAACTGCCCGGACGCAGATGGGAAAGATGCTTAAAACACAGGCGAACATATACTGCGCATATTTCCTCGAAATCGGCGCCCGACGTTTGGCCGGGAAGTTTTTGAGCTACTTTTGCTTCGCCTAATTGCTCGCAGATCGAGTTGGCGAGTGCCACGCTTATGGCGCTGCCACTATCGGCATTGCTCGGTACGCCCTTGTCGCTTTTGGTCAGAATGCCCGACAGAATAGTGGCGTGAAATTCTTTCCGCGCCAAAGTCAGCCAAGCGTCAGCCATTACGCCGCCCGCACCAGAAAATGCTTCTGCACCGACAACGCGATCTTCAAATTTGACCCAACGGCTTTGGCCACCGGCGGCGGGAAAGCATTGCCGACTTGGCGATAGCTCGTGGTTTTGCCACCGTGAAATTGCCAGTCGTCAGGAAAGCCTTGCAACCGCGCGACCATGCGCACCGTAAGACGTGGCATGCCTACGAAATCGGGTCCGGGGGCTTCGTTGAACAGGCTCTTGCCCTCGACGCCCAAAGTCGCCCATGCGGCCCGGGCGCGGGTCGGGCCGAGGTCGGGGCCGCCGTGTTTCTTTGAACCGCCGACGATGGTCGGGGCGATGTCATTGGCGCGCTTTGCCCAGGCCGCTGCCCCGAGCCAGCCGTTCTCGCCCATCAGGTCGACCAAAGTTTCACCCACGGTCGGTGGATTGTGCGCGTTTGCCGTGGGCCAATCGAAGGCGTCGACATAGTCCTTACGAATCGCAACGATCACGACGCGCGGACGGAGCTGCGGCACGCCGAAATCGGAAGCGTTTAGCAAGCGCCAGTCCGTCCGATAGCCCAATTTCTCCAACTGGCCCTTCAAGCCATTCCGATAGTCTTCAAATACCGCCGACAGGAAGCCACGGACATTTTCAATCATGATGGCCTTGGGCCGCATTTCGTCGATCAGCCGGATCGCAGCAGGGAACAGATTGCGTTCATCCCGTTCCCCTAGTTGCTTGCCAGCCATTGAAAACGGAGGGCATGGCAAGCCGCCGGCGAACATGTCGATCCCGGCAAACGGCCGTCCATCAAACGTGTTCATATCGGCGCAGCGCACATCCCAATTGGGGCGGTTAAGCCGCAAGGTGGCGGCATAGTCTGGCTCAATTTCGACCACCGCCGAGTGGCGAAACCCGGCTTGCTCCAAACCAAGGGCTTGGCCACCTGCGCCAGCACAAAACTCGATCGATTGCATGGCTTTCCTCCTGCTCCGCGCAGGCTATGTTCTTGTTACGTTCGCGTCAATCCCTGACGCCCGCATCAAACCGAAAACCCGCCCGCATTGCGCCGGTTCGAGCTCGCCGCCAGCACCTTCTTGCCCTGCGGGGTCAGCGCCCATTTGGCGCCCTGTTTCACCACCAGCCCCAGCGTCACGAGTTCGTCGCGGACGGGGTCGGTGGGGAGCTGGGGGCGGCGGTTCGACAGGCCTTCCAGGCAGGCGCGCTGCGGCTGGCTGAGGAGCAGGAGTTTCTGTTTTTTCTCTTCGGTCATTTCGGCTGTCTCT
>JAHCKJ010000172.1 GCA_026125835.1 Sphingopyxis sp. | reverse complement strand
GAGCATCTGTCGCGCTTCGAGCGATTCGATGCGTGACAAACGAGCTGACCGCGATCAACCAGTACTGGCTGCATTACCGGATGCTCGACAATTGGGGGGTCGCGAAGCTGGCGCATTTCGAGCGCGAGGAATCGATCGACGAAATGAAGCACGCCGACAAGCTGGCCGACCGCATCCTGTTCCTGGGCGGCCTGCCCAATTTCCAGATGCTGGGCCGCCTGCGCGTCGGCGAAACGGTCGAAGAAATCTTGAAGGCCGATCTGGCGCTGGAGGAAGAGGCGATCCCGCTGCTGAAAGACGCGATCGCGCATGCCGAAAGCGTCCGCGACTATGTCAGTCGCGACCTGTTCGCCGACATATTGGAAAGCGAGGAGCATCATGTCGACGAGCTGGAAAAGCAGTTCGAAATGATCGAGCGGATGGGCATCGCCAATTATATCCAGCTCCAGTCGAAGCCCGCAGGGGACAATTGACGAAGGAAACGTCGCCCCCGCGAAGGGCGACGACAAAACGATCATCTTCAGGGGCGCTTTCGGGCGCCTCTCTTTTTCGCTTGAACTTGCGATTAATTCGCAATAGCACGACAAAGCAGTCCCCTCCTGCCGGTCGCTGCAACCGCGGCGGCCGGCATCTTTTTCGACAATGGAGCCCGAGGATTGCAACGGCCGGGAGGGAATAGCGCCATGCACAGCAGCACCTTGATCCGGCGCCTGACGCAGCAACCGCTGATCCGCGACCTTTCGGTCGAGGCGGCGCAGGCGGTGCTCGCGCTGCGCTATTGCATCGTGTGCCGCCGCGTCGGTCGCGATCCGATGCCCGAGCTTGAACGGCGCTGGGGCAACATCCTCGCGGCACGGCGCTACAGGCTGGTCGTCGAGGCGATCGGGCACAGCTGGCCCGACCCCTTTGCAGTCGCCCCGCCCTGCTGCCCACAGGCGAGTTTCGACGAGGCGCTGCTGGCAAATATGGTGGCCGCCGCGGCACATGGTGACCGCGTCACTTTCGACGTGCTGACCGCCGAAATGCTGGGCAGCGACGCGCGCGAAATGATCTTCGTCGCGCTGGAGAATTTCATCCGGGCGCGGGCACCGGGGCGGGTTTAGCTTTCGGCAGCTTCGGGGTGGGAAGCGGACGTGCTTACCTCAAGCAAGATTGCGCCCACATGCGGATTTCTTTGTTCGGGTGACACGTTAGATTTTCAATCCAACTTCAAAATAGAAAATGGAAATGGATTGGATTCATTATAAAGAATATAAAGAACTGCTGCTAAAGAACTATCACGCTTGCTCTGTAAAATCATTGCTAATGATTAGAAATCCGGACGAAGATTTTCAAGATAGGCAATCGCTTTCGAGGCTTGTTTCATGATATTTTCGTGATGCCCTTTCAAGAATTCTTCAACAAGACTATTTTCCTCTTATTTCGTTTTCCTCTCGTTCCATTCTATCGATACGCGTTTATCGACGTACGCATTTATAGGCGGGGTTTTGTACGTCCACTTTCGGTCGCAAGCCGCCCTCGATTCTACCCGCAAACTGCCGCGCGAACGCTGCCGCGGCGCCGAACAGGCCAGGCTGGGGATGGGTGACGAGCTTGACCGGCAGCGCCGCCATGAACCCTTCAAAGCGTCCCTTTTCGATAAAGCGTTCGGGAAAGCCCGAGCGCACCAGGCTGTCGCGGATCCGCAGGCCAAGGCCGCCGGCGATGACCACCCCGCTTGCCCCCTGCGCCAGCGCCAGATCACCCGCGACGCTGCCGAGCGACAGGCAGAAGCGATCGACCGCCGCCGCCGCCAGGCTGTCCTGCCCGCCGAGCGCCGCGGTCCAGATCGCCTTGTCGTCGAGCGGCGTCACTGCGCGGCCTTCGAGCGCCGCGAGCGTCTCATAAATGTCGACGATCCCGGGGCCGGAGACGATCCGTTCGATCGACACGCGCCGGTGCCGCTTGCGTAGCCGCGCGAGAATCGCATCCTCGATGCTGTCGAGCGGGGCGAAGTCGATATGCCCGCCCTCGGTCGCCTGCACGCGATAGTCGGCCCCGTCGCGCCAGATATGCGCGACACCCAGCCCGGTGCCGGGGCCGATGACGCTGATCGTCCCCGTTGCCGGCAGCGGTTCGTCGGGGCCGGTCAGGCGCTCGAAATAGCTGGCGTCGGCCTGCGCCACGGCATGGCCGACCGCCTCGAAATCATTGACGAGCACATGGCGGTCGACGCCCAGCTTCTCGCCGATCAATGCCGGGCGGATGATCCACGGATTGTTGGTGAAGCGGATGATCTCGCCGCGCGTCGGCCCCGCAATCGCGATCGCCACCGCGCGCGGCAGGCCGCCCTGACGCGCCGCGAAATCCTCCCACGCAGTCTGAAAGCTCGCATGGTCCTTGGTGTGCAGCGTCGTCGCCTCGCCCAGCGACAAAACGCGACCATCCGCGATCTCGGCCATCGCGAACCGCGCATGGGTGCCGCCGATGTCGACCGTGACGATGGTGTCGCTCATATCTCTCCCTCGCCGCTCGGTTGCGGCTTTGCGATGCGGGAATGTCGCATGCCCCGCGGCGATGCAACAGCGCATAGCTATGCGCCGCGCCGCGTAAGATGTCGGGATTTTGGGAAATGGCGCACCCGGAACGATTCGAACGTCCGACCCCCAGATTCGTAGTCTGGTGCTCTATCCAGCTGAGCTACGGGTGCGTGGAGAGGCGCCTTTAAGGGGCAGCGCGCGGCCGCGCAAGCCCCTAATTCGGATTTGTGACCGGCGCGCAGGACGACTGGCGGCGGACGGCGTCGAGCTTGCCGATTTCCGACGAATCCTGAAGCAGCAGGCGGATCAGCGCGATGCCCTTGTCGTGATCGGTCCGCACGACTTCGGCGTCGGCGGGCACGGGCTGGCCGTTCCGCGCCAGAATGACGCGATACGGCTTGCCCCCGGCCTCGATATCGTTGCGGACAAAGATCACGTCGGTCGCGCCGTCAAAAATGCTGAGCGAACTATAGCGGCCTTCGACCGGTGTTACGTCGATCGCCAATGGGCCGTCCGACAGGTTATAGGGGCAGCTGGAGTAAGCGAGATCGGGGCTGGGGCGTACCACCGGCTGGCGCGCCGGGGTCGCCAGATTGCCATGCGACATCCGGTTGACACCGCCCTGCCCCAGCCGCTCTATCGCGACGTTCATCAGGCCATAGGGAATCACCGTGATCGCGATCCACGCGGTCACGGCGGCCAGGACCGCTCCGGCGATCAGCGGGCCAAGCCAGCTACGCATCGTCGCAACCCTCCTTCACGATAGCGGGAAGCAGCGCTTTGGCCGGATCGGCGCGAAACGCCGGTCCGGGATTGTACATGCGCAGCGTCAAGTGGAATGGTTGGCCTGCCGTGCCGGGCAACCACGCGCCTTCCGCCGGTTCGACCGGCGCAATCATCACGCGCCATTCACCCTTGTCGTCCAACGCGACATTGGCGCCGTTGACCGACCAGATATTGGCGTCATTGGCGACCAGATAGCCCGCCGCGTCATAAATGGTCACGCTCCACCAGCGCGCATCCAGCGGCTTGCCCGACAGGCTGTAGCGGCAATTGCCGTCGAGCGGCGCGCCCTCCGCGTCGGTCTTGGCCGACCAATAGACGGTTTCCTTTGCCGGCAGCGCGAGCAGTCCGGCGCGCGCCACCGCCGCGCGGGTGGTCGCGTCGGTCGCTTTCGTTCCGTAACCCAGCGAGGTTGTCCAGGGACCGTTGACGATCTGGCCGCCCTGCAGGCCGCCACCGGTGAGCCACCAGGCGGCGGCCAGACCGAGCGCCAGCCCGCCCGCCAGTGTGATCGCATAGCGGTGCCAGCTTTTCATCCGCTTCCCCTCACCAGTCCCCACCGTAGCCCTGAGCCTGTCGAAGGGCGTTTCGCTGCGAAGCGCCCTTCGACAGGCTCAGGGCTACGGTGATGGTCTCAGCCCCGTTTCAGCGCCGCCTGCGCTGCCGCCAGCCGTGCGATCGGCACACGGTAGGGCGAGGCGCTGACATAGTCGAGGCCGGTCTTTTCGCAGAAATGGATGCTCGGCGCGTCGCCGCCATGCTCGCCGCAGATGCCCAGCTTGACGTCGGGGCGCGTACCCCGCCCGCGTTCTGCCGCGATCTCGATCAGCTGCCCGACGCCCTCGACATCGAGGCTGACGAAGGGGTCGGTCAGGAAGATGCCTTTGTCGACATATTGCGTCAGGAAGCGGCCCGCGTCGTCGCGGCTGATGCCGATCGCCGTCTGGGTGAGGTCGTTGGTACCGAACGAGAAGAATTCGGCGCTCTCGGCGATCTCGCCCGCCATCAGCGCGGCGCGCGGCAGTTCGATCATCGTGCCGACGAGATAGGCGATCTCGCGGCCCTTTTCGGCGAACACCGCCTTCGCCTGCGCGTCGACCACCGCCTTCATCAGATCGAACTCGCGGCGCGTCGCCACCAGCGGGATCATCACCTCGGGGATCGGCGCGGCGCCGGTTGCGGCGGCGACGTCGCACGCCGCCTCGAAGATCGCGCGCGCCTGCATCTCGTAAATTTCGGGGTAGGTGACACCCAGGCGGCAACCGCGATGGCCGAGCATCGGGTTGAATTCGTGGAGCTCGTTCGCGCGCGCCTTCAATGCCTCGATCCCCACGCCCGCCGCCGCGGCGACGTCGGCGAAATCCTCCTCGCGCGTCGGCAAAAACTCGTGCAGCGGCGGGTCGAGCAGACGAATGGTAACCGGAAGGCCCGCCATCACCTCGAAAATCCCGGCGAAATCCGCCCGTTGTTCGGGAAGCAATTTGGCGAGCGCGACGCGGCGGCCCGCTTCATTCTCGGCGAGGATCATCTCGCGCACCGCGGTAATCCGCGCCGCATCGAAAAACATATGCTCGGTGCGGCACAGCCCGATGCCCTCGGCGCCGAAATCGCGCGCGACCTGGGCATCCTGCGGCGTCTCGGCGTTGGCGCGCACCTTCATGCGGCGGACTTTGTCGGCCCACACCATCAAGGTACCGAAATCGCCGACCAGTTCGGGCAGCAGCGTCCTGACCTCGCCCGCCATCACTTCGCCGGTCGATCCGTCGAGGGTGATGATGTCGCCCTCGCGCAGTTCGCGTCCG
>JAHCKJ010000171.1 GCA_026125835.1 Sphingopyxis sp. | reverse complement strand
ACATAGGGTGCGGCGTCGCGCGCCGGGTCCAGCCCCGCGACCTTCAGCGTCACGATTTCCTTCTTCAGTCGTACCTTCAGCCGCTGGAACGGCATGGCGGCGGCGGTCGAATATTTGACGTCGAGGTCGGCGCACCCGGGCAGCGCGCGGATATGGTCGATCACCTCGGCGATGCTCTGGGCGCTGCCTGCGATCGTGCCGTTCACGCCCTCCGAGGCGAGGAGTAGCGTGCCCTTCACGTCCTCGGCCGAGCAAAGGTCGTGCAGGGGCTGACGCAACGCGGCGGGATCGTCGAACGGCGCGAAACGATAGAGGGCGGCAACGGTGAAGGTCATGATCGACGCCCTTTAGCCGTTCGTGTCGAGCGAAGTCGAGACACGCCGACCCAGCGTCAAAATGTGTCGACTTCGCTCGACACGAACGGGAACGAGCGGATCGCTCCTTCTACCCAAACGGATCCCCGCGCCCCGTCGCATATTGCGCCATCGCCATCGTGGTCCATTGCGCATTCACCCGGATGCAGCTGGGGAACACGCTCGCGTCGGTGACCAGCACATTGGTCGTCCCGTGCACCCGGCAGTCGAGGTCGACAATGCCCTGCGCGGGGTCCTCGTTGATGGCATTGCCGCCATGCGGGTGGCTGCTCGACAACGTCACATCGTCCTGTTCGCAGATCGCACCCGCAAAAAACCCATCGACATCCATGTCGGGCGTCACCTTTTGCCCCCGCGCCAGCGCCGGATAACATTCGATCGCCCCGGCGGCGAAATGCACCTTGGTCAGCGTCGCCATGGCATCGCGCAGCACCGGCAGATCGTCGGCGGGGTCGAGGCTGAACTGCAATTTGCCGCCCGTCACCCGGCCGCGCCGGTCGGCAGGGAATAATATGCCCGCCGAATGGACGCGCCCGAAATTCTTCATCCGGCTGGCATGATCGGCGAACCAGCCGGGCATCAGCGACGCCATCGACATCGGCGGCTGGAAGTGGCTTTCGAGCAGATAGGCGCCGACGTCGACATAGCTCGTCATCTGGTCCTCGTCCCACGCATTGCCGCCGACCCCCTCGGGCATCAGTGCGACGACGGGCGAGGCGACGTTCAGCGATACCTGATAGCCGGTGCCGTCGATATCGCTGCGGTCGAGCAGCTTCGATGACGCGATCGTGCCGCCCGCGACGACCACCCCGACACGGGCGCGCACCATTTTCCGCAAGTCGCCGGGCAGGATCAGGACCACCGCCTCGGCCTCGCGCCGCCCGTCACAGGCGGTCTGCCAGACGATCCGCTCGGCCTTGGTATCGGGCAGGATGCGCGCGCCATAATCCCGGCACGCCGCGGGCAAATAGGTCTGCGCGACCCCCATCCGCCGCCCATAAGGACAGCCCGAATTGCAATAGCCGCAATAGGCACAGGCGTTCGGCGTGTTCGGCGGCCCGAAATTCTTGGCGAACCAGTCGGTGACCGCACGCGCGTCGCGCGGCTTGCCCGACTGCGCGGCATAGGCCTTCCACCCCTCGATCAGGTGCGGCCCGTTGTGCCGCCCGCTGCGCGGTTCGATGCGCGCGATGCCCAGCTTTGCCTGCACCGCGTCGTAACTCGCGTGGAACGCCGCGGCGTCGATCGGCGCACCGATGCTCGCCCATTTCGCCAGCACATCCTGCGCATCGGGATGCGTCCGCCCCGCTTCGTTGACGCGCAGGCAGATGCCGTTGTTGATCGTCGACGATCCGCCGACGCAGCGCCCCTGGAACACCACAAAGTCACGGTTGGTCGATGTCTGCAATGCGCCATGCTTGTACAGGCTGGCGATCATGTCGAGTTCGTGGTGGTTGATCTTGTGCGACGGGAAAAACGGCCCCGCCTCGACGATCAGCACCTTATAGCCCTGCGCCGCGATATTATGCGCCGCCACCGCCCCGCCCGCGCCCGACCCAATTACCACGACGTCATATTCGTCGGCCAGCGTCGCCGCGCTTAGAATATGTGCCTCGTCGATCTCGCGGCCGACGACGGGCTTGATTGCTATCTCACCGCTGCCGCGAACACGATGCCTGGGCAGCTTGAACCCGATCTGGCGGTGGACCGGATTGGCGATATTCGCGTCCTGATCGCCGGGTTCCAGCCCCGGCAGCCAATGCCCGTAATAGCAGGCGTAAATGATCCCGCGCAGCCGGGCCATGTCCTGGAACAGGTCGATCTGGCTGTTCTGAAGCCGGTTGCGCAGCCGTGCAGCACGGCTTGCAACGTCGAGTTCGACAAATACCGGCGCCAGCACCAGTTCGGTCGCGTCGAGCGACAGCCGGATTTCCTTGAGCTTGGTCCCTCCGACCTTGGCGAACAGGTCGCAGACATTGGCGACAACCTGGTCGGCCGTAATCACCATCTCGGCGCCATGAAACAGCGCCTCGGTCAGCGCCTTCAGAAATTTGAGCTGCCCGAAGTTGAACGGTGCCGTCATCGCCCTGCCCCCACATTGCCCCCGCCAAAGATGGCGCGTTATAGTAGGTCGAGGCAAGGCGTATTGTATCGAAACGGCCGCCAGGGGACGATTCGCGACGTTTCCGTTCCCGCAACAGTATCCGGCTGCCCGCTATCGTCGGATCGTAAAGCCCAACGTGACGCTGCCCTGACCCGCTGCCCCGCCCTGCCGACCGGCGAGCAGGTCGAGATCGATGCGGGCGCGGTCGACGGTCCATCGGACACCCGCTTGCCACGCCGGCCGCCGGTCGTGCCGTCCGAAGGTTTCCGCCATCAGTGCAACCCCTTTCGCCACAGCAACATCGACCTGCGCGCCGTAGAGGAGATGCGCGGCATCCCCCCGGCTGTGCCCGATGCCGACGTTGAGGTTGACCGTGATCTTTTCGGTCGGCCGGAAAGTCATGGGCACCAGAAGCGCCGCGCTGTCGATATGCCCCGAACCGGGGTCGATCAAAGCCGACCCGGCAAGGCCGATCGCAGGACCGCGACCACCCTGGTGCAGGGTCCATTTGATCGCGGGTCCGGCAAGCCAGCGGCGCTCGCCGGGCGCCGCCACCCGCTGGACGGTCCCGCCAATCTCGACCGCGGGTAGCGCGCCCGGCGTGCAGGCGGGGCTGAAATTGACGAGACGTTCGCCGCCGCCGAGATCGCTGACCCAGCTTTCCATATGGCAGGCGCCTGGCGTTTCGACGACGGCATCGTCGACGCCGTGCGCGCCGCCCGCCGCCATCGCAGGCAGCGGCATGGCGATTGCGCTCGCAGCCGACAGCAGCCAAAGCAGGATGTTCCGCATCGTCTGTCTCCCGCCGTCATCACAGCCACCCGCGCTTGCGGAAATAGGCGAAGGGCAGAATCGACGAGAGGAGCATCAGCCCGATCGCGAAGAGGTAGCCGTACTGCCAGCGCAATTCGGGCATGAAGTCGAAATTCATGCCATAAATCGACGCAATCAGCGTCGGCGGCAGGAAAGCCACCGCGGCGACGGTAAAGATCTTGATGATCTGGTTCTGCTCGAGATTGATGAGACCCAGCGTCGCGTCGAGCAGGAAGTTGATCTTGCCCGACAGGAAGTTCGCGTGATCGGCCATCGCCTGCACGTCGCGCTGGATGGTCTTGAGCCGCGCGCGTGCCTCGCGGGCGCTGCTCTCGCTGCGCGTGCCGTGATAGGACAGCATCCGCGCAAGTCCGACGAGGCATTCGCGAAGTTTGGTGAGCAGGTCGCCTTCGCGTCCGATGCGACCGAGCATCGCTTCCAGATCGCGCGCCAGACCTTGGGCGCCGCCGCCCGCTGCCTTTCGCGCGAAAACGTCGCGCGACACACTGTCACAGTGAAGCGCGCTGCGTTCGAGCACATCCGCAACGCGGTCGACGATCGCCTCGACCAGGTCGAGCATCAGCGTTTCCGCAGTCGTGGCGCCGTTGGGGCGCAGCCGGCGCGCTATGACCTGCTCGAACGGCGCGGCTTCCGCATGGCGCACCGTCGCAAGGCTTGTCGCGCCGAGAATGAAGGTGACCGGCGCGAGACGCGGCGCATCGCCCTCTAGCCCGACGACGATCGGCACCGTCATGAACTGCGCCCCCGCCTCTTGGTACAGGCGCGCCGAGGGTTCGATTTCCTGCATTTCGGGCAGAGTCGGAAGCGAAATTTCGAGCAACGTGGCCGCATTTGCGACGTCTTCGACGGTCGGATGGATGATGTCCGCCCACAGGATGGCGGGCGGGGTCGCGGCGCCGATATCGACGCGGACGAGGCGATCAGCCTCGCGAACGAAAGCGTTGAACATGGTTTGTCTCCTGAATGCTGGCGTCCGCCAGCGTCAGGAGATGCGCCGGAGATTAACCCGGGCGGACCGCCGTGGCTGTCGGACTGATGGTGCGACGTTTACTGTCGGGGTCCATTTTTCGGTCCTTGAGTTGATGCCGGAGTCGCGCCCCGGCGGGCGGGCCTATGCGCCCGCGGGTTGGTGCTGTCAATTCGCAAAGTGGCGCTACTTGGCCGCCTTTTTCGCCTGCCGGAACTTGTGCAGCAGCGGTTCGGTATATCCCGACGGCTGCGTCACGCCCTCAAAGATCAGCGCGCGCGCCGCCTGATACGCGATCCCGTCGGGGGTCAGCTTGTCGTACAGCGGATCGCCCGCATTCTGTGCATCGACCTTCGCCGCCATCCGCGCCAGCGCGGCGTCGACCTGTTCCGCCGAACACACACCATGCAGCAACCAGTTGGCGAGAGCCTGCGACGCGATCCGTAATGTCGCGCGGTCCTCCATCAAGCCGACGTCGTCGATGTCGGGAACCTTCGAACAACCGACGCCCTGGTCGATCCAGCGCACGACATAGCCCAAAATGCCCTGGCAATTATTGTCGAGCTCGCGGGTAATCTCGGCCTCGCTCCAGTTGCGCCCGGTGGCGACCGGAATGTTCAGCAGCCGGTCGAGCGACGGCACCGCCCCGCCCGCGATTTCCTTCTGCCGCGCAAACACATCGACCGCATGATAATGCAGCGCATGCAACGTCGCGGCGGTCGGTGACGGCACCCACGCGGTGTTCGCGCCCGATTTGGGATGGCCGACCTTCGCTTCCAGCATCGAGCGCATCAGGTCGGGCATCGCCCACATGCCCTTGCCGATCTGC
>JAHCKJ010000170.1 GCA_026125835.1 Sphingopyxis sp. | reverse complement strand
TGTACAGCGTCTGCCCGGTCGAGCGCCGCGACAATTCCTTGGCCAGTTTCACCCGCTGCGCCTCGCCGCCCGACAGCGTCGTCGCCTGTTGCCCGACCTTGATATAGCCGAGCCCGACGCGCACCAGCATCGCCATCTTCTCGCGGATCGACGGCACCGCCTTGAAGAATTCGGTCGCATCCTCGACCGTCATGTCGAGCACGTCGGCGATGCTGTGGCCCTTGAACTTCACCTCGAGCGTTTCGCGGTTGTAGCGTTTGCCGTGGCACGTCTCGCACGTCACATAGACGTCGGGCAGGAAGTGCATCTCGATCTTGATGAGGCCGTCGCCGGTGCATGTCTCGCACCGCCCGCCCTTGACGTTGAAGCTGAAGCGCCCCGGTTTATACCCGCGCGCCTGGCTTTCGGGCAGGCCCGCGAACCAGTCGCGAATGATCGTGAAGGCGCCGGTGTAGGTCGCGGGGTTGCTGCGCGGGGTGCGGCCGATCGGCGACTGGTCGATGTCGATCACCTTGTCGCAATGCTCCAGCCCTTTCAGGCTGTCGTGCGGCCCCGCAATCATCCGCGCGCCATTGAGCACCCGCGCCGCGCTGGCATAAAGCGTGTCGATGATCAGGCTCGACTTGCCGCTGCCCGACAGGCCGGTGACGCAGGTGAAGGTGCCGAGCGGGATTTTCGCGGTCACATTGTTGAGGTTGTTGGCGCGCGCGCCCTTCAGTACCAGGTCGAAGCCATTGCCCTTGCGGCGATGCTTCGGGATTTCAATGCGCTTGGTGCCGTTGAGGTAGGCGGCGGTGAGGCTCTTCTCGCTTTTGAGCACTTCCTCGAGCGTCCCCTCGGCAACGATCTCGCCGCCGTGGAGGCCGGCGCCCGGGCCCATATCGACGACATAGTCGGCGTGGCGGATCGCATCCTCGTCATGCTCGACGACGATCACCGTGTTGCCGAGGTCGCGCAGGCGCTTGAGCGTTGCGAGCAACCGGTCGTTGTCGCGCTGGTGGAGGCCGATGCTCGGTTCGTCGAGGACGTAGAGCACCCCCGACAGACCCGAACCGATCTGCGACGCAAGGCGGATGCGCTGGCTCTCGCCGCCGCTGAGCGTTCCCGACGCGCGGTTGAGGTTGAGGTAATCGAGCCCGACATTGTTGAGAAAGCCGAGCCGCTCGTTGATCTCTTTCAGGATCGCCTTGGCAATCTGGCGCTGCTGATCGTTGAGCTTGTCGTCGAGCGTGCTGAACCAGTGGAGGGCGTCCGCCACGGACCGCTGCGCCGACATGCTGATGTCCTCGCCCGCGATCTTCACCGCCAGCGGCTCGGGGCGCAGCCGCGCGCCGTGGCACGTCTCGCACGGCTGCGGCGTCTGATATTTCGACAGCTCCTCGCGCATCCACGCGCTCTCGGTCTGGAGCAGGCGGCGGTTGAGGTTGCCGATCACACCCTCGAACGGCTTGTGCGTCGTGTAGCTGCGCCGCCCGTCCTTGAAGGTCAGCTCGACCGGTTTGCCGCCGCTGCCATAGAGGATGATCAGCTGCACCTCGCCGGGCAGATCCTGCCAAGGCGTCGTCAGTTCGAAGCCATAGGCTTTGCCGAGGCTTTCGAGCACCTGCATGTAATAAGGCGAGGGCGGGTTGGATTTCGCCCAAGGCACGATCGCACCCTTCTTCAGGCTGAGCGCATGGTTGGGGACGACCAGGTCTGGATCGAACTCCTGCCGCTCGCCGAGGCCATCGCACGCGGGGCAGGCACCCTGCGGAGCGTTGAAGCTGAACAGGCGCGGTTCGATCTCGGCAATCGTGAAGCCTGAGACGGGGCAGGAGAATTTCTCGCTGAAGATCAGGCGATTTGCGGGAATGCCCGCGCCCTTCATCGCGCCGCCGGTGTCTTCCTCTTCGCGTCCCGGCACCGGACCGTCGGCCAGATCGACATAGGCCAGCCCCTCGGCGAGTTTCAGCGCGGTTTCGAAACTGTCAGCGAGGCGTGTCTCAAGACCCTCGCGCACCGCGATACGGTCGACGACAACCTCGATGTCATGCTTGTACTTCTTGTCGAGTGCCGGCGCCTCGCCGATCTCGTAGAATTCGCCGTCGATGCGGACGCGCGTGAAGCCGTCCTTCTGCCACTGTGTCAGCTCTTTCTTATATTCGCCCTTGCGCCCCCGCACGACGGGGGCGAGCAGATAGGCGCGGGTGCCTTCAGGCAATTGCATCACGCGGTCGACCATCTGGCTGACCGTCTGCGCGCTGATCGGCTCGCCGGTCGCGGGCGAATAGGGAATGCCGACGCGCGCCCACAGCAGGCGCATATAGTCGTAGATTTCGGTGACCGTCGCGACCGTCGAGCGCGGATTGCGCGACGTCGTCTTCTGTTCGATGCTGATCGCCGGCGACAGCCCGTCGATATGCTCGACATCGGGCTTTTGCATCATTTCGAGGAACTGGCGCGCATAGGCCGACAGACTCTCGACATAACGCCGCTGCCCTTCGGCATAGATGGTGTCGAACGCCAGCGACGACTTGCCGCTGCCCGACAGGCCGGTGATGACGATCAACGCATCACGCGGCAGGTCGACGTCGACGCCCTTCAGATTATGCTCGCGCGCACCGCGCACTGAAATATGGGTCAGACTCATGGGAGGGGTATGTTCCAGATTTGTTCTTGGGGCGCAAGGGGCGCGATGCCGGTAGATAGGGGCGGTCGTGCGCGCCCACAATGGCACGATCAGGTGCGGCCCTGCGGCATGCTGACACTTGTCCCTGGGAACGGACCGCGGTCCGGGCGAGTCGCGGGCCGGTCCGGTCGCAATTTTCCACCAACTCGTCGAGGCTTTCGACCAGCGTTAGCTGTGACGCTTGATCTCGCGTCGGCGGCGCGAGAGAATGACGGTATAATGTCTGCGACAGTTTCTTGCGCGGCACGAACATAATCGGGCCGGGCTTCGGGAAATCCCGGGACCCCTTTCCCGGGATCGGGCGGGGGCGGCGGTGTGTCGTCCCCGTACCCGCTCGTCTGCGGTTCGCGGCAAGCTGTATGTTGCGGCTAGTCATTCTATTGCGGTGTTGATTTCGTCGCCCGATCGGGAACGCCCCCCGCCGGTGCGCGTTTGCAACGCCGGATATTCCGACAGCAGGAGAATCAAGATGAACAAGATGATCGCGGGCGCTGCGGCGGCATTTTTCCTGGCATCGGCCGCGTCGGCAAGCGCGTTCCAGAACAGCGATACCGACAAGCCGTCACCCGCGGCTGCGCAAAACAAGCTGCCCGATGGCACGACGGCAGAGGAGCGCGCCAATACGGCGCGGCTCAATGCCGAGCAGGCAGCCCGGGCGCGCGCGGAAAATGTCACCTATGAGCAGGAAGTGTCCGCCGCGGCGCAGCAGGTCGCCCATGACCAGGCCGAGTTTGCCGAGGAAACCGCGGCCTACGAAGCGGAAAAGGCGCGGGTTGCCGCGATGTCGGCAGAGGAACGGATGCGCTGGGAAGCCGATGTTGCCGCGTGCAAGGCGGGCGACACCAGCCGCTGTGCGGCACCGGCCCCGCCGCGACCGTAACCTGACCTATTCTTCCCCGGTCTCGCGGGGTACGTCGTCGGCGCCCTGCGACCGCGGTTGCGGGGTTTCAGAGAGCGGTAAAAGGGGCGCGCTGTCGGGAAAGCGACCGCCATAGCGATAGCCGTCGGCCTCCGCAGGCGGGCTGCCATCGACCTCGACATATCCGAGCTCGCGGAACTCTTGCGTCATGCGTCGTTCGCGACTGGCCCGCATCCGCGCAGCGACGCCATAGCTGTCGGGACAGCCGCGACAGGGCTCCGCTCGGCTCGTGGGCGGGACCGCCGCGTCGGGATTGGCGCTGAGGGTGGAGAAGGGGACGGGCCCGGTCAATCGATCGGGGCGCAATCCGCCGGTTGCCAGACTTCCCAGCGCCAAGCCAAGGATGATCCCGGCAAGCGCGAGCAACAACCAGCGCGCCGCTCGGGCGGCCGGGGCATCCCGACTCGCGCGAGGTATCGTTTTGCGTCGCCTCGCCATGCCGCACAAGGCCACGCCCGCAACATTGTTGCAAGCCCGTCGGCCATTCGTCGACGGCTCAAGGTCTTTCGTCCGGACAGTCGACGGGGATTCCGGATCGGTCGAACCGGACATGAATTTGGGCGGCGGGGGCGGCATTCCGGCGTTGCGGGATGCGGAGCACCGGTCTCCCCGGTCCGGTTCCTCGTATCCCGCATCATCCCCCAAAAAAAGGACTCCCCCATGGCGAAACTTTCTTTGATCCTGATCGGCGCATCATCGGTCGCCGGTGCAACTTTGGCGGTTCCAGCCGTCGCCGAGGAAGGCGACGACCGGCGCAGTGTCGTCGTCCGCTACGATGACCTGAACCTTGCCAGCGGCGAGGGCCGCGAGCGGCTGAACACGCGCGTCAGGGTGGCGGTGCAACAGGTTTGCAACAGCCGCCCGAGCAGTCGGCCGACGCTGAAGGAGCGCAGCCGGTCGCAGAAATGCGAAGCGCAAACAATGGCCGAGGCCGATGTGAAACTGGCCGGACTTCTGAACGGCGGCGGTGGCACCCAGCTCGCCGACCGCGGACAACCCATTGTGATTTCGGCACCCTGACCGCCGTCCACCGGTCAGTCGAAGGCGATCATGCCCCGTGCATGATCGCCTTTACGTCATGGAGATAGGTGCGTCCGATGCGGTGCGTACCGCCATCGCCCAGGTCGACGCTCCACGCGCCGTCGCCATGGTGCTTCAACCCCACGATGCCGTCGCGGCGGACCATTTTTGACCGGTGGATACGAATGAACTGGTCGGGATTCATCCGCGCTTCCAGCGACTTGATCGTTTGATGGATCAACCAGCTGCGCGCACCGACGTGCAATCGCATATAGTCGCGTTCGGCCTCGATCAGATCGACTTGCGCCGCATCGACGCGCAGCATTTCGCCGCGGTTCTGTACCCAGAATTCGCTGATCCACTTGCTTTTCTGGTTCTGCACACGTTCGGTTGCGCGCCATTCGCGCACGCGGGCCAGCGCACGGGCCTGGCGTTCAGGGGACACCTGCTTCACCAGATAATCGACCGCCGCATCGTCAAACGCGGCGACGGGATATTGGTCGATTG
>JAHCKJ010000017.1 GCA_026125835.1 Sphingopyxis sp. | reverse complement strand
TCAAGTCGCCGTGCCGCAGCGGCATGACCGCACTCGATCGCAAGAACATCTTCCAGGCAATCGATGGCAGCCTGACGCGGCTGCAAACCGACTATGTCGACCTCTACCAGACGCACTGGCCCGACCATGACGCGCCCTATGACGAGATCATGGACGCGCTCGACGAGCTGGTCCGGATCGGCAAGGTCCGCATCCTCGGCTGCTCGAACGAAACGAGCTGGGGATTGATGAAATCGCTCGCCGCGTCGGAAAAGCTGGGCGTCGCGCGCTATCACTCAATCCAGAACAATTTCAGCCTCAACAACCGCCGTTTCGAGGACGAGCTGGCGCAAGTGTGTCGCCAGGAAGGCGTCAGCCTGATCCCCTACTCCCCCCTCGCCGGCGGGGTACTGTCGGGGAAATATCAGGGCGGCGCGACGCCCGAGGGCGCGCGCTTTTCGCGCTACCTCGCGATGGAAGGGCGGCAGGCCGCAATGGGGCGCCGCTTCGTCAACGAAAAGAGCCTGGCTGCGACCGCACGCTATCTGCAAATCGCCGCTGACGCCGGGCTGCACCCGGTGACAATGGCGACCGCCTGGTCGAAACAACATGATTTCGTCGCATCGACGATCGTCGGGGTCAGCGCCTATGGCCAGCTCCAGCCGATCCTCGATGCCGCCGACCTCGTCCTGCCCGACGAGGTGATGAAGGCGCTGCACAAGGTCAGCAAGGACATCCTCTACCCGATGGGGTGAGCCGCTTGCGGCGCGCGCCGGGGCTGCTAATCTTCGCCTGAACCCAACAAGGAATCCTGTCATGTCCCCGGGCCGCCGTACCTTATTCGCCCTCGCCGCCTTTGCCGCCACCGTCAGCCTGGCGCATGCCGCCAATCCGGTGATGTTCCGCGATGCTGGCTGCGGCTGCTGCCTTGAATGGCTGGAACAGGTGAAGGCGGCGTTCGGGCAGAAGGCGGTCGTCGTCAATTCGCCCGACATGACCGCGATCAAGGACAAACATGGCGTGCCGCAGGCTCTGCGCAGCTGCCACACAGTGCTGGTCGGCGGCTATGTGATCGAGGGCCATGTCCCCGCAAAAGACATCGCCCGCCTGCTCCGCGAAAAACCGAAGGGCGTGAAGGGGCTGGCCGTCGGCGGCATGCCAACCGGCTCGCCCGGCATGGAGCACGGCAAGCACCGCGAGGCCTATAGGGTCATGACCTTCGGCCCCGGCGGCCAGCGCGTTTATGCAAGCTATGCCGCAAGCGGCGCCGCGCACGCACCCTGACAAAGGCGCGGACAAGCAACATGCTGTTCCGTTCCGCCATCCTCGACCGTATCAAGTCCGGTGATGTCACGCTGGCGTTCCGGTGCTGGCGAAGGCCGACGGTGAAGGCCGGCGGTCGGCTGCGCACCGCGATCGGCGAACTGGCGATCGATTCCGTCGATCGGTGCGAAGAAAACGAGATTTCGGAGCAGGAAGCGTTCGCCGCGGGCTTTGCCGGGCGCGCGGCATTGCTCGCCGAGCTCGGGCAACGCCGCACGGGCGAATTATATCGCGTCGCCTTTCACCTCGCCGGACCCGACAGGCGCGTGGCCCTGCGCGCGAAAACTGACCTGTCGTCCGCAGAATTCGATGCAATCGCCGGGAAACTTGCCAAGCTGGACCAGTCGGGGGCGCGGCGATGGACGCGCGCTACCCTGCAGCATATCGCCGATCATCCGGGTCTGGCCGCCGGAGCGATCGCAACCGCGCTTGCTACAGAAAAGACCGTGCTCAAGCGGAACGTCCGCAAACTCAAGGAGCTTGGGCTGACCGAAAGCCTGGAGGTGGGATACCGCCTCTCTCCGCGCGGGCGGGCCGTGCTGGACGCGCTGCCTCGCGGCGCGCGCGTCGGCTAAAGGCTCGCCTTGAACAGCTCCAGCATCCGCCCCCACGCTTTTTCCGCCGCCGCTTCGTCATAGACGCGGCCGTCGGGCGGGCACCAGCCGTGCTGTGCCGGATAGACCTCGACCTCGTGCCATTGCGCGCGCGGCGTCAGTATCGCGGCGAGGCGGTTCTTTTCCTCCGGATCCTTCGCATCATCATCTTCGGCGATAGCAAACAGATAACCCGCGCCGGTCGACGGGATCAGCAGGTGCGGACTGTCGTCCCCGTCGGTCGCGGTCCCGCCACCGTGAAAGCTGGCCGCCGCGCCGATCCGCGAAGGTGCCTGCGCGGCAGTCCAGATCGTCATCGGCCCGCCCATGCAATATCCGGTGACGCCGAGTTTGCGGTTCGCGTCAACCTCGGGCTGGGCATCGAGGAAGGGGATCAGCGCGCTGGCATCGCGCTGCGTCGTTCCGATGTCCATCTGGCGCCGGTATCCGAACAGCTTTTCGCGCACCGCCGGATCGCCCCAGTCGCTGGCCGCGGTCACCACCGGCGATTTTTCCCAGCGGTAGAAGGGGTTCACGCACAGCACGGCATAGCCGTCGCTCGCCAGCCGGTCGGCCATCAGGCGAAAGGCCGGACGCAGGCCGCGAATATCGGGCCAGATCAGCACGCCGGGATGCTTGCCTTCCTTGGGAGCGACAAAATAGGCGTCGATCGTTCCGTCGGGGGCCGTAACCGACACGTCGCGTCCGGCAATTGCCCGCGCACCCATCGCCCCCGCAGGCAGCGCCGCGAGCAATGCCCCCGCACCCGCGAGCGCAGCAAAGCTGCGGCGTGCCACAGGCATTCCTGTCCGGTCGCGATCGGCTTCCATCTTTTCGGTACACATAGCGGCTCTCTCCTTTGGGGGGGCGTGACCGCGATCGAATCGCGATCCTTATCCAGCGGCGACGGTGCCCGCCTCGGCAGCAATGCTAATCCCGGCGAAGGTGAATGCAACCCGGTGCACCCCAACCTCTCGCAGCATATCGCCATGCGCGGCACGGTCGACGATATGTCCGGCACCGCAAAAACCCACCACGGTCATCCCCGCCGCCAGCGCCGCCTGTGCGCCGGCCGGCGAATCCTCGATCGCCAGGCAGTGCGCCGGATCGACGCCCAGCCCCCTGGCCGCCGCGAGATAAATGTCGGGATGCGGCTTCCCGCGATCCCATCCGTCGGCGCTGTAGATGTGCTCGCCGAAATGATGATCGAGCCCGAACAGGCCGGGCGCCCAGCCGATATATTCGGCGCGGCTCGACGAGGCGATCGCGCGCGGCAGCGGCCCCAGCGTCGCGAGAAAATCGGCGGCGCCGGGGACGGCATCGAACCCTTCCATGAACCGGCCCCGCGCCCGTTCGCGGTGCTGTTCGCGAAAATCGGCGGGAAGCGGACGCCCAAAGCGCGCCTCGATCCGCCGCTGCGTCTCCTGCCAGTTATGACCATAATAGTCGCGGAGGCACTCGTCATAGGTCGCTGGCATCCCGATCGCGGTCAGGCTCTCGGACAGCGACATATTCGCGCGCACCTCGCTGTCGGCAATGACGCCGTCGAAATCGAAGATCACCGCTGCATAGGACATAGCGTCAGGGCATGACCCCGGCGTCGCGCGCATAAGCCCACGACCCCTCGCCTGACCAGCCGCGCCCGTCGGGAAAAACCAGCCGCAGCCCGCTCAGTTGCTCCGGCGCGAACAGGCGCATGTTGACGCCCATCAGGTCGACCGATCCCCCCATGCGTTCGATCAGCCCCGCGGTCGCCGACCAGTGCGTCGCGCAGCCGCAGGTCGGGCAAAAAAACAGGTCCGATTTGGGGTTCGGACGATCGGCGCGGTTATAGGTCCGTGTCGCGCCCTCGATCACCACATCGCGCGGCGAATAATAGGCCCAGAGAATGCCGTGGGAAAAGCAGAGAGAGCAGTTGCACTCGGCGATTTCCTCGGGCGCCTTGGCGAGCCGCACCGAGACGGCGCCGCAATGACAGGTGGTGTTCCAGGTCACTCCACGGTCACCGACTTCGCCAGGTTGCGCGGCTGGTCGACATCGGTCCCCTTCGCCACCGCCACATGGTACGCCAGCAACTGCACCGGCACCGCATAGACCAGCGGCGCGATCAGCGGGTGGACCTTGGGCATCTCGATCGTTGCCATGCAGCCGTCGCCCGCTTCGGCGAGGCCTTCGGCATCGCTGATCAGCACGACCTTGCCGCCGCGCGCCATGACTTCCTGCATGTTGCTGACGGTCTTTTCGAACAATGGCCCGCTGGGTGCGAGGACGATTACCGGGACCGCTTCGTCGATCAGCGCGATCGGGCCGTGCTTCATCTCGCCCGAGGCATAGCCTTCGGCGTGGATGTAGGAGATTTCCTTGAGCTTCAGCGCGCCTTCGAGCGCCAGCGGATAGTCGGGGCCGCGGCCGAGGTAGAGGACGTCGCGCGCCGGGGCGACGAGATGTGCCATTTTCGAGATTTCCTCGTCGTGCGCGAGTGCGGCATTGAGCGCGGCGGGCGCCTCGATCAGATGTTTGACGATCTCGCGCTCGTCGGCTTTGCCGAGCTTGCCCTTTTTGAGCGCGAGGTGCGCGGCGAGCGCGGCGAGGACCGCGAGCTGGCAGGTGAAGGCCTTGGTCGAGGCCACGCCGATCTCCGGCCCCGCATGGGTCGGGAGCAGCAAGTCGGCCTCGCGCGCCATACTGCTCGTCGGGACATTGACGACGACCGCGATCGTCTGTCCGTTCGCCTTGCAATGGCGCAGCGCCGCGAGCGTGTCGGCGGTCTCGCCCGACTGCGAAATGAACAGCGCGAGCCCCCCGGGTTGCAGCACCGGGTCGCGATAGCGGAACTCGCTCGCGACATCGATGTCGACCGGAACGCGCGCGAAAGTCTCGAACCAGTATTTGGCGACCATCCCCGCGTAGAAGCTGGTGCCGCAGGCGACGATGGTGATGCGGTCGATCGCGCTAAGGTCAAAATCCATCTGCGGCAGCGCGACCGTCTGTTCGAGCGGGCGGATGTAGGAGGAGAGCGTCTGCGCGACCACCGTCGGCTGCTCGAAAATCTCCTTCTGCATGAAGTGGCGGTAATTGCCCTTTTCGACCGCCGCGGCGGTGACCCCGCTGGTCGTGATTTCGCGCGTCACCGGATTGTTCGCGCTATCATAGATTTGCGCGCCTTCGCGGGTGATGACGACCCAGTCGCCCTCTTCCAGATACGCAATCTTTTGCGTCAGCGGGGCGAGCGCAAGCGCGTCGGAGCCGAGGAAAGTCTCGCCCTCGCCATAGCCGACAACCAATGGCGAACCCAGCCGCGCGCCAATGAGCAGGTCGGGATGCTGGCGAAAGGCGATGGCGAGCGCAAAGGCGCCGCGAAGCTGCGGCAGCACCGCCTGCACGGCTTCCTGCGGTGACTTGCCCGCTTCGACCTGTGCGCTGACGAGGTGCGCGACGACTTCGGTATCGGTCTCGCTCTCGAAGCTCCGTCCGCGCGCCTGCAGCGCCTCGCGCAGCGGCTTGAAATTCTCGATGATGCCGTTGTGGACCAGCGCGACCTCGCCCGTCGCGTGCGGGTGCGCGTTGCTCGTCGTTGGCGCGCCATGGGTCGCCCAGCGCGTGTGCGCGATGCCGACGGTGCCGGGCGCAGGGTTACCCGCCAGCTCCTTCACCAGATTGCCAAGCTTGCCCTCGGCACGGCGGCGGATCAGCTGGCCGCCCTCGACGGTGCAGACGCCCGCCGAGTCATAACCGCGGTACTCCATCCGCTTCAGACCGTCGACGAGACGATCGGCGACCTGTTGCTTGCCGATGATTCCGATAATTCCGCACATGTGGGTCTGGCTTTCGTCTTAGAACGTATAGGGGACACGGATGCCCGGCATGTTGGCCGGAAAATCCTTGATATTGCGGGTGATGAGCACGCGCCCGCGGGTAAGCGCGGTGGCCAGGATGATAGCGTCCATCGCTTTCAACCGACCGCGTTCGCGCCGCAAAGCAGCAGCGCGTCGTCCAATTTCGGCATCGACTTCATCCACGCTGAACCCGGACAGAAGCGTTTCGGCGCGACGCAGGCCGTCGCCCTCGCCTTTCGACATCACCTCGATCCACACCAGGCGGCTAATCCACGCCCGCGAACCGAAGTCGGTGGCGCGATCGATCTCTGCGCGCGCCGGATCAAATCCAGCGAGCGCATCGATGATGATATTTGAATCAAAGCTAAAGCCGCTCACCGAGAATCGGGCTTTTTTGGTTTGGGGTATTTTCCTGCCAGCATATCAAGATGGATTTGGCGCTGCCGATCGTCCTCCGCATCGAACAGGTCGGGAAATTCCGCTTTGACCTCCTCATAGTCGTCATCCCATGGTCGCGTGGACGCAGCGCGTTCGCGCCGCTGCCACTCGACCGAATCGCCGATATCAACCCGCTCCTTCCACGCCCCGAAGCCTATATCGAGCCAATCCTTGCCCTGCGACGCCCGTGACTGCGTCCGATAGTCTGTAACGGCATCGCGAAGCACCGACGCGCGCGACTTCCCCTGCTCGGCCGCAAGCTGGTCGAGCCATTGGATGTCTTCATCGGGCAGGTCGGCGAGGATTCGAGTCATTGATATACTGATATCATATCATGATATCATGTCAAGCGCGGTCAAAGTTGCGATCGACGAAAATCATGGCGAATTGCACCGGATCGGGCGCCATTCCGTTACCTGCTTCGAACCGCGCCTGACCATCGGTCCAGATCTTGCGGATCTGCGCGGGCAGATCGGGGCCGAATTTCATCTGCTGCTCGACGATCTGTTCCCAGCTTCCGGCAATGCCGAAGCTCTGTTCAAGCTGCGGGACCATTGCCTTGCAATAGGCTTCGGTAGCGGGGTCGAGATGACCGATCGCCTTTAGCACCCAGGCATCGACGAAGCGCAGGAACGGCTTGTCGGTGTATCGGTCGCTCATGGCATCGTCTCCATTGTCCATTCGTCGCGCAGCAGACCATAGATCAGCGAATCGCGTACCCCGATATGAGATTCCCATTCAATGCGCAGGCGCCCCTCATATTGAAAGCCCAGCCGTTCGAGCAGCGCGATCGATCCGCTGTTTTCCGGATCGGTGTCGGCAAAGATGCGCCGCAATCCCAAGTCGCCGAACCCGTAATCGATCACCCGCGCGACGGCTTCGCGCGCAAGGCCGCTGCCCCAGCAATCGCGACGCAGTATATAGCCGATTTCTTTCACGTCGGGCTTGGCGTCGATCAGGATTACCCAGCCCAACGCGGTGTCGTCGCCCGCGTCGGCGATGGCCCAGCAGAGATAGTCCCCGTTCGCGGCCGCATTGCCTTTGACATAATCGGCGGTCTCGGCGAGCGACTGGTGCGGGCCGCTCGACCACCAGGTCATCACCTCGGGATCGGACAACAGCGGGAACAGCGCGGCGGCATCGTCCGCGCGCAGTTGGCGCAGCACGAGGCGCGCGGTGGTCAGCGTGGGCGCGGGCATAGGTCTATTTCTTCTCCGCCGCCTTTTTCTTGCGCATCGCATCGTGGAAGCGGTCGGCCCAGCCGGGCTTGACCAGCTGTTCGGCGCGGACCATGCGCAGGTCACCGGGGGCGACGTCGCGCGATACCGCGCTGCCCGCGGCGACGATCGCGTCGCGCCCGATGGTGACCGGGGCGATCAGCGCGCTGTTCGACCCGATGAACGCGTTTTCGCCGATCACCGTCTGATATTTGAAATAGCCGTCATAATTGCAGGTGATCGTCCCGGCACCGATATTGGCGCCCGCGCCGACGGTCACATCGCCCAGATAGGTCAGGTGGTTCGCCTTGGCACCCTTGCCGAGCACCGCCTTCTTGGTTTCGACAAAATTGCCGATCTTCGCCTTTTCGCCGAGCACCGTGCCGGGGCGGAGGCGCGCGAAGGGGCCGACTTCGCAGCCGGAACCGATCGTCGCGCCCTCGATATGGCTGTTGGCGCGGATCGTGACATTGTCGGCGACCTTTACGCCGGGGCCGAAAAAGACATTGGGCTCGATCGTCACGTCGCGGCCAAGCTCGGTATCCCACGAGAACCAGACCGTGTCGGGCGCGCGCAGCGACGCACCGCCCGCCATCGCCTCGTCGCGCTTGAACGCCTGCCACTGGGCCTCTGCCGCGGCGAGTTCGGCGCGGCTGTTGATCCCCGCGACATCGTCGGCGTCGGTTTTGACCACCGCACACGAACGCCCGTCGGCGTTCGCGATGTTGACGATATCGACGAGATAAAATTCCTTTGCCGCATTGTTATCGGTCACTCGGGCGAGCAGCGCGAACAGGTCGCGCGCCTTCGCCGCCATCAACCCCGAATTGCAGAGCCTGACGGCGCGTTCTGCGTCGGTCGCATCCTTGTGCTCGACCATTTTCACGACGCGATCGCCGTCGGTGATGACACGGCCATATTGCAACGGATCGGCGGGCTCGAACGCGAGCACGACGACGGCGGGCGCGTCGGCGGCGCCGAGCCGGTCGATCATCGCCTGCATCGTTGCGGCGGGAACGAACGGCACATCGCCATAGAGGATCAGGACATCGCCGTCGAAACCCGCAAGTGCGGCTTCCGCCTGCTGCACCGCGTGGCCGGTACCGAGCTGCGGATCCTGCACCGCCAGATCGGCGGTGCCGCCAAGCGCGGCCTCGAGCTGGTCGGCCTTGTCGCCGACGACCACCACTTTTTTCGCGGGGCTCAGCGCATCGATGCTGGCCATCAGATGCAGCAGCATCGGCCGCCCCGCGATCGGGTGCAGCACCTTGTGCAGGTCGGATTTCATGCGGGTTCCCTTGCCCGCGGCAAGGACGATGGCGGCGATAGGACGGATCATGCCTTCCCCCTAGCCTTCCGCCATTTGGTGAACAAGTGGCGCGTCAGCATTGCGGGCGGCATCCGCAACCAGTGAGAGCGGACGTAAAATGCCTGCTCGAGCAGCGGTTTCGTCACCCGGCCCCAATCGTCGCGCGCGAGCAAGCGCCGCTGGAACCAGCCGTCGGCGGCATCATGCCCGTCCCGGTCCGGCGGCAGGACCGCGCCGTAAAGGTCGCGCGCCAGTCGCGCCGCCCGCTGCACGACTTGCTGCACCCCGTGCAAGCGAGCGCGTGCGTCAAGCTGCTCCCAGAATCCCGGGTCGTTCGCGACAAAATCGCGCGTCATCAGGTGGAAGTCCCACAGATTCCGCAACCCGCCCTGCAAGTCGCCGTCCGCGAGCATGTGCGCGGCGCAATGACAGGCCATGTCGGCCGGGTTGAGCACCCCAAAACCATCGGGGCGCTTCACCGCATCGCTCATTAGGGCCAGCGCGTCGGGCGTAATCCGGTGCGTGCGTGGCAGGATCGTGTGGTGGACGTCGATCATCCGGTCGCGCATCTTGTGGATCAGCGGCGGCAGTTCGTGCATATGTTCGCGGTAATAGAAATCGTCATAGGGGTCGGACTTGACCCACTCCCACCCCGCCTTGAGCAGCGCGTTTTCGGCGCGGCGAATATCGGGTTCGGACACCAAAATATCGAGGTCGCCGATCTGCCGTCCGGCGGCGCAGGCCAAATCGGCGGCGGCATAGGCTGCGCCCTTCAGCAGCACAAACTCGATCCCCAGCGGCGCCAGCGCCCGCCGCGCCATCTCGGCCTCCCACAGCGCCTGGCGCTGCGCGACGGTGGCGGCGGCGCGCTGGTCGGCGAACAGCGCCGCGACCGTGGGCGGCAAATCGGTATCCGCCAACCGGTGCGCCAGCGTGGCGAGCATCGCCTCGCTACGCGCGACCCAGATCACCCCTTCCCAATCGCGCGGCGCCAGCGTGGCGGCATCGCGGCGACCGGCGAGCAGGTCGACGAAGGTCCGCACCGCGCTCACCGGGCCGCGTCCGCCCATAATTGTTCGACGAGCGCGATGCCCGCGGCGCTGTCGGGGTAGGAAATGCCAAACGCGGGCGTGTCGCGCACCAACCGCGTCAACGCAGCAAAGCCCGCCTCGCCGAGCGCAACATAGTTGGTCGATGCCTCGGTCAGCCGCACGAACGCCTCGCCCTCGCCCATCGGCTCGATGCTCGCTTCGCCGCCAAAGCGCGGGAAGAGGAGCAGCGCGGGGCGCGCGGGTTCGTGCATCGCCGCGATCGCGTCGGCCCGCGGGATCAGGTGGCGGATGTCGCCCTTGGGCGTCCCGGCCAGTAATGGCCCGAGCCGAGCCGGATCGACCTGCGCCGCAACCTCCGCAATCGCTTCATTCTTGAGGCTCACCGCGCGCGGGAACGCCAGCGCGTCGCCGCTCGCCGGATCGATCAGCGTGAATTCGTCACCCATCAACCGCCACCCCCCCTCACCGAGCAGCGCCGCGAGCGTCGATTTGCCCGACCCTGATTCCCCCGACATGATGACCGCGCGGCCATCCTTCGTGGCCGCGCTGGCGTGGAGCAGCATGTGCCGCCGCCAGCCGAGCGCGACCTGTAAATTCATCCCCATTTCGGCAGCGAGCAGCCCCATCGACAGCGGCAACGGCAGCGCGTCTGGAACGACAAAATCGCCGCCGATATGCACCGACGGCCGTATCCAGCGCCGCCACGGCCGCGCCGCGAACAGCCGCACCGTGGCTTCGGCAGGCCGCGAGTCGTCCTGGGGATAGCCGCGGTACAGCGTCTCAAGCGCAGCGATCGGTTCGGCCCAGTCGCTGCCGATGCGAAATTGCACCGGGCCGACGACGATGCGAATGCCGTGCCTCACGCGCGCGCCACCAGCCCCATCGCAGCCAGTTCATCCAGCCGCTCGGCCAGGATAGGCTGCACCGCGTCGTCGCCGTCGATGTCGAAGCGTTCGGCGAGCCGCGTCGCGAGCGTCGCTGCATCGCAATCATCCGCACCCATTGCCGCCAAAATTTCGGGCATCGGCGACACCACCAGATGCGTCTGCATCGACCGGCGGTCGAAGATCGCAGTCAATTCGCCCAGCGGCTCGACGCGCAGCGCGCCGGGCGGCGCGGCGCGATAGGCAGGATCAGGCATAATCTTCGGCGGCAGCGGTCAACTTGGCAAGGATCGCCATCATCGTCGCGCGCTCGGCCGCCGTGATGTTCGATTCAAGCCGCGCCTCGCTGGCCAATGCGGCCGGAACGATCGCGTCGTACAGAGACCAGCCCGTTTCGGTGAGTTCCAGATGATGCGACCGCCCGTCGACGGCATGGGCTTGCCGCGCGATCAATTGCCGCTCGGCCAGTGCTTTGGCGGCGCGGTTGACGGTCACCTTGTCCATTCGCGTCGCCTCGACCAGTTCGCGCTGGGTCTTGGGCTTGCCTTCCCCCAACACCGCCATCAACCGCCACTCGGGGATCTTGAGCCCAAAGCGGTTCTGATATTCGGCCGCAATCCGTTCCGACAGCGCGTTCGACGCGATCGACAGCCGATAGGGCAGGAAATTGTCGAGGTTCAGCTTTTTGGCGGCCATGCTCGGTTCTTATCGACAATCGCCGTCCTGTGAAGGTCAGAACGACACGCGCGCGCCGATCCACAAGGTTCGCGGTGTTGCGCGCTCGACGATGCCCGCCGACGAGATCGCGGAGGGCACGAGTTCGTCAAACAGATTCTCGCCGCGCGCCTCGATGCTGATCGCATCCGCCAGCCGCCAGGTCAGCCCCGCGTCGAGCGTCAGCGCGTCGTCCAGCACCAGCAGTCCCAGATCATCCTCATTCTGTTTGCCGACATAGCGCAGTGTCGCAAAGCCGCCGAACCGCCCGTCACTATTGCTGCGCAGCGACACGCTGCCGCCATGCTTCGCGATCTGGGCTGGACGGCGCCCGTCGAGCCGCACCGCGGCGCCCGACGCATCGACCTTCGCATCGGTGAAAGCGTACGTTGCGCGGAGCGTTGCCGGGCCGATCCGCTGTTCGGCGCTGACCTCGACGCCCATGCTGTCGATGGCGTCCAGATTCTGCCGCTGGTTCAGGTTCGGCGCCAAGGTCACATTGGCAATCGCGTTGGCCAGATGATTGGCAAACAATGTCGTCGACAACTTCGTGTCGCCGCTGTTCCAATCGGCGCCCATCTCGCCGCCCCACAGCCGTTCGGGGACCAATGCCTCGTTCGCGTTGGTGACAGCGGCGCCAACCCGGAAAGGCCGGTAAAGCTCGTTGAGCGTCGGCAGGCGCCAACCACGATAGGCTGCGGCGCGCAGCGATAACGCATCCGACGTCCAGCGAACGCCGACGCGGCCGCTACCCTCCCAGCCCTGCCGCGCCCTAAAGCCGAGGTCGGTGATCGTCGTCCCGCCGATGTTGCGCTCGAGCCGATAACCGTCACCGAGCCACCAGCGGTCGAGGCGGCCGCCGAGCGTCCAGAGCAGGCTGTTGCCGGGATCGCCCGACTCCCATTCGGCAAAGACGCCTACCGTATCGCTGCTGCCGCCCGCGATGCGGTGGCGTCCCGGCGTGACGCCGCTGAAGAAGAAATCCTCCTCGGTCCGGCCCGTCGTGCGGCGCCAGTCGGCGCCGACGCGTAGCGGATTGGCATCGCCGATCGCCGGACGCAGTTCGAAGCGCGCGCCAAGTCCGGTGGCGGGCACGCGCTGGAACAGCGCCGGTGCAACGCTGTTCCGCCCTGCTGCGACGCTCGCGAAACCGCTCTCGAAATCGCGGACCTGCACATAAGCGAGCGCGAGCCACTGCGTCGCTCCGACGGGGTCGTGGACGAAACGCAGGCTGGCGTCGACGCCGTCGGTCTTGCTCGCGGAGAAATCGGTCCCGCGGTCGCGCCGGTCGGCGAAGCCGCGCAGGCTCGCCTCGATGCGGCTGTCAACACCCGCGTCGAAGCGCAGCCGAACGCCGAGACCGCCCTGTTCGTAAGGCGCGGCGCGGTCGACGAGGCCGCGCTGGCCCTGCGAAACCGGGATGAAACCGTCGCCACGGCTGTAGCGGCCGTCGAGCGCGACCTGCCCGTGGCCCAACCTGCCACCGGCGCTAGCCGAGGCGTCCCAACTGCCGCGGCTGCCATAGGCAAGGCTTGCCTCGGCGCCGTCGGTCATCGTGGAAAACAGCCCGATCGTCCCGGCGAGCGCGCCGGGTCCGTCAGTGCCGCTGCCGCCCCCGCGCGTGACAAGAATGCCGCCGAGGTTGATCGCGTCATAGGCCGACCAGGCAACCCAGCCGCCGAAGGGATCGGCCTGCGGGATTCCGTCCAGGGTCACCAACGCGCGGCTCGATGCGTTGCCGCCCAGGCCGCGCAAGGTCACGCCTTGGCTTGTTGGATGGGCGCTGCGCCCGTCGGATCGGCGGAACTGGACGATGCCGGCTTCGTCGCGCAGACAATTTTCGATCCGCGCGCCAACGCCGGGGTCGAGGTCGCCGATCAGTGCGACGCCCTGTACCGAGTCGCTCTTTGTCGGCCGCAGCGCCCCCGACCCGGTGACGACGATTTCCTGTCGATCGGGACGGCGCCTATCCGCAATCAATATCTCGGGTTCCTCAGACACTACGTCCTGCGCCTCCGCCGCAGCAGGTAAGACGAGCAGCGCAGTAACAGTCAGCAGGGGGATCACGCGGGCTTCACCGCGTCGGGATGCGCCTTCTGGAATGCCTCCAAGTCCACGCAGGCAGCGTCGATCGCGACCAAGCGCGGATATTCGTCGAGCGGCACGCCGAACCGGCGCGCATTATACATCTGCGGCACCAGGCAGCAGTCGGCGATCCCCGGCGCATCGCCGCCCAGATAGCGTGCGTCGCCCGCCATCGCCTCGAGCGCCTCGAACCCTTGCGCGATCCATGTTGCGATCCAGCGGTCCTTGGTCTGCTCGTTCAGCCCCAGGTCCTTGGTCAGATATTTGAGCACTCGCAGGTTGTTCAGCGGGTGGATGTCGCTCGCCACCACCTGCGCCTGCGCCAGCGCGACGGCGCGCGGCATCGCGTCGTCGGGGATGAGGCGCGGCTCGGGAAAGGCGCGGTCGAGCCAGTCGATGATCGCCATGCTCTGGATGATCGCTTCGCCGTCAGCGACCAGCATCGGGACGAATCCCTGGGCGTTGAGTTCCAGATACGCATCGCTGCGCTGTTCGCCCGCAATCAGGCTGACCTCGACACGCTCGTAATCCAGCCCTTTCAGGTTCAGCGCGATACGAACGCGATAGCTCGCCGAGGAGCGGAAATAATCGTGGAGGACGAGTTGGGTCATGCGAAGTTCACCATCAAAATTTGTGCCGCCCCAACGCCGTTTGTGCTGAGCTTGTCGAAGCACCGTTCTTCCTTTGGACGCCGCAAAGAAAGGACGGCCCTTCGACAAGCTCAGGGCAAACGGAATTTGGAAAGCAACCTTTAGGGTGCCTTCTGCCCGCCCTTCGGCATTTCCGCAATCCATTGCCGCAACAATGCCGCGCCCTCTTTATGCACCGTCGATCGCCCGACCTCGGGCATCGCGATGCCGGGATCGGTGCTTTCGAGGCGATAGATCATGAAGCTGTGCGCCGGATCGCCCGGTGCAATCGCGAAATCCATGCCACCGCTGCCGCGCCCCGCCGCAGTCGGGCGCTTGCCGATACCGTAGTTGACCCCCGCCGGATTGTCGGTCCAGCGCAGGAACAACCCGCTGTTCGACGCGCTGCCCGCCGGATTGTGGCAATGCGCGCAATTGACGTCGAGATAGGCGCGCGCGCGGGTCGCGACGCTGCCCGTCGCGGGATCGTCCCAACGCGGCATGGCGGGCACTGACCGGGCGGTGGACGGAAGCGGCAGATAGGCCGCACCCACTGCCTCGAAATCGATATTCGCCGCCTTTGGGCCGATCGGCACGATGGCGCCGTTCAGGCTGTGGCATTCCTTGCACTGGTTCATGTTGGGTACGGCATAGCGAATGTTGTGCGTATCGCCATCTGGGCTCTTGAACGTCACCGGCACCCGCCGTCCGCCGACCGCCAGCGTCGCATCCCTGCCGTCGGCATCCCAGATATAGGGAAGCGCTACCCAACCCTTCTTGCGGTGGATCAGCAGCCGCGTCTCGACCGGCCTGCCGCCGTTCCAGTCGGGCCAGCCAAAGCTTTTGAAAATGACGGTGCCGACCGGAAAGGCGATCGAACCGTCGCGGTCGAACCGCGCCGCACTGCCCCGCGGCAGATAAATGAAGCGGTCTTTCCCGGCATAGTCACTGAACAACGGTGTGCGCAGCGAATAGGCGAAGGCATGGTTTGGCCGGTGATTGCGGTCGAACTCAAAGCCGAAATCCGACAGTTTGGCGGGCATGGCGTCGCCCTGAATCGCGGCGTCTTTCGGTGGCGGGGGCTCGATCACCGTCGCCGCTCCGTCGGCGGCGATCAGAGCCGTCGCGACAAGAACCGCCAGCCAGCGCTTCACCGGACCTTGGCCTCCATGCTTTCAGGCAACTTGATTGCGGGCAGCGCCGCGGGCGGCGTCCCTTTGGACAAATCAGCCGGCGACGGCTTCGCATCGCTTTGCGGCGTCGCGACATCGGGCAGGTTCAACGACAGCACCCCCACCTCGTCAAGCACGATCGCATCGCCCGACCCGTCCCACAGCACCGGCGGAATCGCGCCGCCCATCGCCGCCGCGATCTGCTCGCCGCCGGGAAATTTCGGCGCATAACCCGCCTTGCCATGCACATTGTCGCGCACCACGATCGCGCGCGGCAGCGGCTGGTACTTCGGATCCTTATGCTCGTAGCGGTACCCGACGATCATCACATTGGCGGTGCCGTTATTGTCGAACACATTGTCGAAAATCTCGACATTGCGGTTCGCCATCACCAGCACCCCGGTGCCGGTCGGCACGCTCGCGACGATATTGCCCTTCGGCGCAAAGTTCGGCGTGCTGTTGTCGCTGACGATATTGTCGAAGACCCGGACATTGTGCCCGCCTTGCATCGGCAGGCTGGGCAGGTCGAACACCAGAATGCCGCCGGTATTTTTCATCGCGATATTGTCGTGGACGTCGGCGTTATAGCTGTTCTCGATCTCGATCCCCGCGACATTTTCGGTGGCGATCGATTCGCGCACGACGATGTTCTTCGATTGGCCGACATAGATGCCGGCGTCCGATGCGCCGCGCACATAAACATTGTCGACCAGCACGTCGGTGC